>DASXVL010000777.1:0-6978 GCA_036504255.1 Armatimonadota bacterium
ACCATCTGCAATGGAGTTCAGGGTGGCATCCAGCTCCGCGGCCTTGCGTTCCGCCTCTTCACGCAGGCGCTCGCGCTTGGTGATGTCATGCCAGATACTCACCACCCCCCAGGCGTGATCTGCTATCGCCAACGAGGTAGCCGATACCTCAATCATCATCTCATGGTCATCGATGTCCGTCACCAGCAGACGCTCCCCCACGATGTGCTCACCCCGTAAGGCGCGCATCGCTGGCGTTTCTTCACAGTGAATGAGGCGCCCATCGGGATAGCGCATCGCCAGCGCATCGGTGAGTGCTTCACACGCCATGCCCACCGGATCGCGGCCGAGCAGCATCACCATCGCCGGGTTCGCGTGTATCACCGTTCCAGCGGCATCATAGGCCACCACGGGATCGACAATGGCGGTAAGGATGGCATCGAGTTCAGTGGCACTGCGCTGGACCTCGGCGAGCAACCGCTCACGCTCGGCTTCCGCCTGTTTGAGTGCCGTAATATCGCGCATGGCCACCATGCGCACCGTGCGATCGTGATAGATAAAATTGCGAACACGAATCTCTCCGATAGTCTTGGTGCCATCCTGATGCAGCGAGACTGCCTCGTACGGGCCAGAATCGCCTGTTTGCATGCGGCGCATGACTTCCTCCCGCGATTCCGGTGCGATAAACTGCAACAACATCTTGCCAACCATCTCCTCCTGCGTATAGCCGAGGTGCTCGGCAATGATCCGGTTTACTTCGAGAATGATGCCGTGTTCATGGATCGCAATGCCTTCGGTACTGGCCTCTGTGAAAGCGTAATAGCGCGCCTCACTCTCCCGCAACGCCTCCTCGGCCTGCTTGCGCTCGGTAATGTCTTGCATCACCCAGATGCCACCGGTGATCTGGCCGGTTTCATCCCGCAATGGCGTCGCCGAGTTGAGAATCGTGCCGCGCGTGCCATCGAAGCGCTGGATGTCGATCTCATCGTCAAACGTGGTGCTGCCGTGCCGCACGGCTCTGGCAGCCGCCCACTCCTCTGGTTGAACCGGCTGGCCGGTGTCTGCCCGCCACCCTTTGAAGACCTGGTACCCGGCAACGCTATGCACCTCCGGGATCGGTCCGCCCCAGATACGGCGGATCGCATCGTTCGCACTGACGATTTCGCCCGTCGTATCGACGATGAACACCCCGACCGGCAGCGTCTCCAGAATGGTGCGCAACCGTGCGCGATCTTCCTCGGCGATCTGCCGGGCAATGACATACTCGGATACCTCGGTATAGGCTTTCAGCACTCTGTCCACCTGGCCGTCCGGCTGCAGAATCGGCGTCACCACGACATCCCAGTAGGTCGTGCCGCGCTCGTGCGCAAAGGGGAAGATCATTTCCACCCCATGCCGTTTCGTCGTTTTGCCGTGCTCCCACGCCCGTTGCCGCCAGGGAACCGCGACCGTGATACCGGTCAATTCGGCAAAGGTCTTCCCCAGCACGTCCGGCAACGGGCGCCGCACCATGCGGGCCAGCGCCGTGTTGGCGCGGAGGATGCGCCCCTCACGGTCGGTAATCATGACGGCGGTGTCGATGCTCTCCAGGATGCTGGTAACTTCGCGGGCCTGCCTTTCCAAGGCGACGCGTTGCGCGTCGAGCCGTGCTTCCGTCTCCTTTTGCGCGGTGATATCGGTGGCGATCATCACCCCGGCGATGCGCTGTCCGGCACGGTCATGAATTGGCGCCGCGCGCAAGAGCACCTGGCGCGGCGTGCCATCCGCTTGTGGAATACTGACTTCCTCGTCGGACACGTACTCACCGTGCTCGACCGCGCGCAGCAACGGGCACGCCGCGGGTCGGTACGGCGTCCCATCCGGGTGCAGGCCGATAAAGTCGCAGTACGGATCAGCACTGGCCCCCTCCTGCGGCGGGGGGTGAAAGAGCGTAGCGGCTTGCGAATTGCTCAACCGTACCGCACCCGAAGGGGCATCGGCGATAACGATGCCGGCAGGCATCTGCTGCAAGACCGCCTCCAGCCGTGTGCGCTCATGTTCGGCGAAGAGCGAGGCCTGTCGTGCGCGCAGCAGCACTTCGACGCGCGCCTGTAATTCCACCCGCTCAATCGGTGTGACGATGAGTTCATCCACGCTATGCCAGAGATGGCGGGTGGCTAATCCCACATCCTGCCGCGCGGTGACGAGCAAGAAGGGAAGAAAGATCGGCAATTCTGTTTTTTTGCGCGTTTCCACCTGCCGCCACAGCCGTTCCAATGCCGGCCCATCGAAGACACAGAGATCGAAGTCGCCTGCGAATACGTCATCCGTATCGGCGATGATGACGTCATAGCGGGAGGAGAGTGCCTCCAGCAGCAGACGCCGGTTCTCGCGATGATCAATGACGAGCAAGATGCGACTCATTCCGTCTCCTCACCCAGCAATCCGCTAATGAGCCCCAGCAACTGTTTTTGCGCCAGTGGTTTGGTCAAGGCGCCCTGCGCGCCGTGTTCCAGGCTCTCTTCCTGAATCGCGGCTTGCTGGCGGGGAAAAATTACCAGGAAGGGAATTTGCGCATCCCGCATCCGCTCACATCGCTCCCAGATGCCCCGATCAAAGCCGGCAATATCGATCAAGGCTAAGCGAATCGTGCGCCGACCGAGTATCGCACGGTCCATCGCATCCAGTGTCGAAGCTATCTCGACATGGTAGCCATTTTTCTCCAGAAACGCCTGCATCAGTTCCAGGTTGCGGGCGTTGCGGTCTACCGCCAGAATGGTTACTGTGTCAGCCATCGGTTACCCCTCCCTGGCGCATGGCGCTTCCACCCACTCCGGCACCCCGCGCAAAATGCCGCGCAGGTCCGTCAGCGGTTTCCCCACCTTCAGGCCGTACCGCGTGATGGACAACTCGCGCAAGGTCTTCTCGAAATCGCTGGTGCGTTTCTTCAGCACGCCGATGGCTTTGCGAATCTCGCCGTGGATTTCCAGATAGCGCAGGAAGATCACGTTATCGGCCAGATAACTGATTCCAATGTCGGTAATGCGGAACTCGCCAGTGACATACTCGACTTCGTTCACCAGGATCAGGGTGACGCCCATATTCTTCAGGTAACGTCCCAACGCGTGCAGGTGCGCAGCCAGGTCTTCCCCACGTAAGGACAGACGATACCCGGAAATACTGTCGAGCATGATGATGCGCGCATTGCGCGTTTCCACCTCGGCCCGCACCAGGTTGGCAAACTCATCCGGGGTATAGCGTAACGGCTCCACCTGCACCACCGAGAGCGTGCCTTGCGCGATCATGGCCTGCACGGGGACATTCACGTTTTCCGCCCGTGTCAGGAAGGTATCCAGTGACTCATCAAAGGTATAAATCACCGACAGCTCCCCGCGTCCGGCGGCCTCTTTACAGAATTGCGTGCCCAGCGTCGTTTTCCCCACCCCACTCGGCCCGGTCAGCAGGGAGATCGTACCGCGTGCCAGGCCACCATGCAGCATCTCATCCAATTCCGGCACACCGGAGGGAATCGTCTCCGGCACAAAGTCACGCCGGAACGCTTCGGGCAGCAAACGGGGATAGACTTGCATCCCCTGAGCGGAGATGCCGTAGGCATGCCGCCCACTGCGGAAGTTGGAGCCGCGGAACTTGCTCACCGTCAGCACGCGCCCTTCCGGCTGCATCTCCAGCGTGGTGACACCGTCGGCCAGGAACTGCAAATCGTCATCCGGCATGGAGGCGCTGTTCTCCGAGCTAAAGAAGACGGTGGCGCCTTGTTCGATGAGGAAGCGCAGAAACGAGAGTACCTGCTTGCGGAATTGAAACGCATCGGTTGCCAGGTAGCGGAACTGCGTCATGGCATCGGCAAAGACGCGTGTGGGCTGCAACTCCTTGACTGTCGCCATAATCTTCTGCGTGGTGGGCTCCCGTTCCACTTCCGCCGGCGCAAAGATATCGTAGGTTTGCACCTCCGTGAAAAAGTCCGAGGTGGGACTCAGGTCGAGGAATTGAATGTCCGTCAGGTCGAATCCCAATTGCTCGGCGTTCTTCCGCAGCTCCCCCGCCGGCTCCCCCAGACTGATGAAGAGGCATTTATCCCCCGCCGCCACACCTGCCGCGAGAAAATGCAGCCCCATGATCGTTTTCCCGACCCCCGGTCCACCCCGAATGAGATACGCCCGGTTCGCAATCGCCCCCCCCATTCAGGATCTCATCATAACCGGTAATGCCGGTAGACACCCGGCGCAGTCGTTCATCTTCTGCCATGACGCCCCCTTTCGCGCCCCGTTTCGCCAGCGACGGTGATCTTGTCACATCCATGTTGACAAAGCTGAACTGACAGCTCCGCGATCCACGAACTATTCTAGGCGAATGTTCTCTCAAGTAGACCCTGAGATTGTCGGGCTGACTCCATATGGGCAGATAGTCGCGACAGTTGTCGCGGATAAAACGTGTGCATCCATGACGTGCAGGTGGACAATACTGCCGCTTGTTGCTACAAGCCATCATGGCAATTGGAATAATTGGGTCAGACGGTATTATTGCGATGCTGCTCACGCTGCAACGCATACGGCAGTTGAATGCCAGGATGCCGCTGGTCGCCCATGGACTGACACCGACTGACCTGAAACGAGGATACCCCGCCGGCGACGACGGGGTGATAACGCGTGGGCACCATCCTGGCTGTTGTTTCCGGCCGGGGATAGCCACGCTAGCCAATAGTTGAGCGTCCAGGCCGGGAGAAACAGCAACGCTCCCAGCAGGAGTTCATCTGGGGATCTCCTCTTACCATATGCCTGGCACCAGGCGATACCGTACCTGCCGGCAATACACGGCGTACCCATCGAGGTTGGCCCGCAGGAACCGTTCTTCTTCCAGCAAGCGGACGATGATGGCGAGGATCAACGGCGCCAGGCATACGAGCCCCACCCAGGAGCCGAGTGCGGGCGGGGTAACGAGCAGCATCAAGATGGCGCCGGCATACATGGGATGTCGCACCACGCCGTAGGGTCCGCTGGTAATGACGGTTTGCCCCTCGCCTACCTCAATGGTAGCACTGGTATAACTGTTTTCTTTAAACACTCGGTAAATGATGAAATTGCCGACCACCACGAACCCGTCGGCGATGCCACTGAGCAGCGGTGATACGGCGGACCAGTGGAAACGAAAATCCAGCCCGGACACCACAAACAGCCCAAAATAAAAGATACCGGCCAGGCCTTGAATGATTTGTTGACTCCGTTGCCGCTCGGCGGTGGGCCCACCTTTCACGCGACTCGCCAGCAATTTCGGATCGTATTTGGCCAGGTAGGCGGTGATGAGGATGGTGCACGCCGCGGAAACCGCCAAATAGACCCAGGCTTGCCAGAAGTGCACTGATCCTGCTGGTAGAAAGAGCGCGAGCGCCTGTACCAGCATCAAGAAGACAAAGCCAGCAATCGCCTTGGTGAGTAACTTAGCCATCTGCTTTCTCCCTTGTCAGCAAATACATCCAGGCTGTTGTCAACAGCACTCGTAAGAAAGACCCTTCAAATAGATCTGGGCACAAGCTCGAACCCCAGTGCATTCGCGTTGCGTTGTAAGGCTTTGAGTCGTCGTTCCTGATAGCGTTGTTCGTAGACGACTTCACCGATTTCCACATATTCGCTCCCATGGCGCAAGAGCCGATACACGAGGACCGCCAATTTGTGTGCGACGGCGGTAATCGCCTTGGGCGCGCCCAGCTTGGCCCGCATGCGCCGATAAAACGCCCCCAATGCGCTATGGCTATGGCTCAAGGAGAACGCCGCCATCCGCAAGGCTTCCGCCGCCCGGTTGACCACCTTGCGCGTGCGACTACTTTTGCTCTTGTTGCCGGTGATCTTGTTCGCCGGGGAGAGCGCGAGCCAGGAGGCAAAGTGCTTTTCCGACGGCCAGGGCGTGAGATCGGTCCCGACCTCACTGATAATGGTCAGCGTGTGCATGGACCCCAGCCCGGCAATGGCCGTCAAATCCACCCCGCAGACTTGGGTCAGCGCGCCTTGGAGATTAAAGGCCGGTTCGCCTTTACTTTTCGACTGGCGATGGGGCGGGGTCGGCGGCGCCTCATGGACCGCCAAGGCCTGCAAGGTGGCTTCCACTTGGGCATCACAGGCGGCGATCTGTGTCGCGAGGAAATCATACCGCTCCAAGGCTTGTTTCAAGGCAAAGATATGTTGGGGTAGATATTGTCCGGTGAGCGCTTTGAGGAGATCGGCCGTGGAACATTTGAGACGCGTTTCGATGAGAAGGACCAAGGCCGCGGGATCGGTGTGTCCTGCAGCAATCGCCCGGACGATCTTGAGCCCACTCACCCCCATGATATCCGTCACGGCATGATGGAGATGTACATTCATTTGATCCATCGCTTTTTGAATATGGCGAATTTCATCGGCGGCGTCATGGATACGGGCGGTGCGCAGGCGCCAATAGTCCCGCAGGACCCCCTGGGCGATTGGTAAACAGAAGGAGGCTTCGAGGAGGCCAAACGTGTGGAGCTTGCGCAACCACTGGCAATCCGCCACATCGGTTTTACGACCGGGCACATTTTTGGCGGTATGGGGATTGGCCACGATGACGGTGAAGCCCCGCGTACAGAGCAACTGATAGAGGGGAATCCAATAGACGCCGGTCGCTTCCATCGCCACCGTGATGACCCCCCGCGCCGTCAGCCACTCGGCTAACGCACACAGATCCGGCGTAAACGCGCCGAACTCGCGCACGGCGGGCTCCCCCGGGCGATCATCAGGCACGGAGACATCATGGGACCGGCTGCCAATATCAATGCCGGCGGCACGGGGATTGATGACCGGCATGCCCTCATCGAAGGGCCGGGCGACGAATTGTGTTTTAGCTGGTGTCATGCTACACTTTCTGCGCGAGATGAATAGCGGTACGCCCATGCCCACGGACATCAGTCGGCGCAAACTCGTAAACGGGATAGCCGGTTCAGCGGCTTCACCAAAGAGGATGTCGGCTGTACGTGGAACCATGCTGTTTGTC
>DASXVL010000778.1:0-3370 GCA_036504255.1 Armatimonadota bacterium
GCCGAAAGCCGTCAAGGAAGGCGTGACCAAGGAAGAGGCCGAAGAGATGAAGACGAAGCTCACCGAAGGTGGCGCGTCCATCGAAGTGAAATAATGTTCGAGCGAGAGGGGCGGCCACGGTCGCCCCTCTTTCGAACAGCCCGCCTTACGCGGGGCGTGCTCCGCGTGTCAGTCGCTCTCATTGCCTACCGGGCACTCCGCGCAGGGCGAGACCGGTCGCGTGTATCGTGCTCCAGCGAAGAAGATATTTCGGTAAGTTCTGGAAACTTGCCGACAAGATGGGTTGGTATGTCCCCGTGAATAGGCGCTTTTACTTTGACATGCGTCGCGCGGGATTGGTATACTTAACCTCGCGTTTACGCGTCGCGGTATAGTCCGCGACGTTGATGCGTTGGTGAGACGACCCATACTATGTTTGAAAGCCTGACCGAAAAATTACAAACCCTCTTTCAGCAACTGGGCAAAAAAGGCCGGTTGTCGGAAGCGGATGTCGCGGAAGCCATGCGCCAGATCCGGTTGGCGCTCCTTGAGGCGGATGTCAACTATCGCGTCGTGAAGGAGTTTGTCGGGCGGATCAAAGAGCGCGCGGTGGGCCAGGAAGTGCTCTCCGGCCTCAACGCCGCGCAACACGTGGTGAAGATCGTCCGTGACGAACTGGTTGACCTGCTCGGCGATAACGGTGGCGCCCTTGCCGTCGCCCCCAAAGCGCCCTCCGCCTACCTGGTGGTGGGGCTGCAAGGCGGTGGCAAAACCACCACGTGCGGCAAGCTGGCAGCGCTGCTGCGCAAGCAGGGGCAACGCCCCTTGCTGGTGGCGACTGACCTGGCGCGCCCGGCGGCGATCCAGCAACTGCAGGTCGTCGGCGAAGCGGTGCAGACGCCGGTGTTTCAGTTAGGCAATAAAGTGACGCCCGTTGAGGTGGCGCGTGCCGCCATGCAGCATGCGCGCGATGAAGGGTTTACCCATGTCATCGTCGACACCGCCGGGCGCTTGCATGTCAACGATGAATTGATGAACGAAGTCGTCGCCGTGCGTGACGTGGTGCAGCCGCAAGAGATCTTGCTGGTGCTGGATGCCATGACCGGGCAGGACGCCGTGAATGTCGCCGAGCAATTTCACGCGCGCCTGGAGGTGACGGGCTTCATTCTGAGTAAGGTCGATGGCGATACTCGCGGCGGCGCCGCGCTCTCCATTCGACAGGTCACCGGCATTCCCATCCGCTTCCTGGGGGTCGGCGAGAAGTACGACGCGCTCGATGTGTTCCATTCCGACCGACTGGTCTCGCGTATTCTGGGCATGGGCGATGTCCTCTCGCTCATCGAACGGGCGGAGTCAACCATCGACGAGGCGCAGGCCGCGCGCTTGGAACAGAAGATGCGCTCGCGCAGCTTCGATCTGGAAGATTTCGCTGAGCAGCTCGACCAGGTGACGAAAATGGGACCGCTGGATCAATTGCTCGAGATGATTCCGGGCATGAGTCAGTTGAAAAAGATGGGCCCGATTGAAGTGGATCCGAAACGGATGGCGCGCATGCGGGCGATTCTCTCGTCCATGACGCGCGAGGAACGACACCATCCGGAAATGCTGCGCGGCAGTCGCCGCCGGCGCGTCGCCAAGGGCAGCGGCACATCGGTGCAGGATGTGAATATGCTGCTGAAGCAGTTCGAGCAGATGCGCGAGATGTTCGGACAGTTTGCCGGCATGGAGAAGAACGGCAAATTGGGCAAGCTGAATGCCAATAAGATGAAGCTGCCGTTCTCGTTTTAACAGTTTTTGCGTGGCCTGGTCTCCCGTCCCGGTGAGCCGCCCGCATACCCGTATTTATGCAGTGGAGGCCGGCCCGGCGAAGAGTCGCCCACCCGGCCCGGGGAGATCCCCCGCAAAATCTCAACAAGGGAGAATATCCGACCGTGGCAGTCAAACTTCGCTTGCGCCGCATTGGCGCCAAGAAACAGCCGGCCTACCGCATTGTGGCCGCCGACTCTCGCGCCCCGCGTGATGGGCGCTTTATCGAGATCCTTGGATCGTACAATCCGTTGACGCACCCGTCGACGGTGGTGATCAATGCCGAGCGCGCCATGTACTGGTTGCGCCAGGGCGCACAGCCGACGGATGTGGTCAAGAAAATGTTCGTCAAAGCTGGCGTATGGGCCGTATTCACGGGCGAGGCCGCCCCTGAGTCCCTGCTCGCCCCGGTGGTGGAAGTTGCCGTCGAAGAAGTGGTGACGGAAGCGCCTGCTGAAGAAGCTCCGGCGGAAGAAGTTGCGCCCGAAGCCCCGGCGGCGGAAGCGGCTGTTGAAGAGACGGCGCCTGAAGCTCCGGCGGCGGAAGAGACCCCTGCCGAATAAATATCGTCTGTTGTGGCCCGGCGGAGCGCCGGGCCACAACGAACCGGGCAGTTCATCCTGCGCCCTGCCCACAGAGGAGGGAGTTCCATGAAGGGATTACTGCACTATTTAGTGGCTGAGCTGGTTGACCATCCTGACCAGATTAACATTCGTGAATCCGAGGGACAGACGAACGTGGCGTATGTCGTCATGGTCCATCCCGAGGATATGGGCAAGGTCATCGGCAAAGGTGGACGTATCGCTAACGCCCTGCGTGTGGTGATGCGCGCGGCCGGCGGCTTGCATGACAAAGCGATCTGGGTAGATTTTAATCGTCAGGTGTCGCATTGACGCCGGACGGAGGTATGCATATGGAAACAGTACGCTTACGCCAGGATGTCGGCTTGATTTTTATTGTGACCGAAGAGTTGAAAACCCGGTTGCTGGAAGAATTCAAAGCCGCCGCGGAAGAAGTTCAGCAGCAGATTGATCAGTTTGATTTCCGCGCCCGACATGCGCTGGCCGAATTACAGCGCGCGGATCTGAATCGCGCCATGGCGGCCCGCCAGCAGATCGATGCCGAGAAACGCCGACTGGAAGCCGTGAAAATCGAAATGTCCGAGCGGCGCAAAGAGATCGAAGAGTTGAAAATCGGCGAGGAATATCCGCGTGGCGCCCTGGAGGGCATCGTGGATATTAAGGTCGGCGACAATCTCTTCGAGAAGCTCGGCGGCGTGCAAGTAATAGTGAAGGACGGCGCGGTGGTGGAAATTCGCCAGCGCACGATGGACCCACAAGATGTCTTTATCCCACAACCAAGAATCGTCCAACCCGGGCAATGATGATCCCTGGGACCTCCTCATCGGCGCCATCAGCGCGCCACGGGGGTTGAAGGGGGAAATGCGTGTCTATCCGCATACCGATTTTCCTGACCGTTTTACCGAATTGAAAACGGTCGGGTTGCGGCGGGAGGGCACCTGGCTGGGGACGCGCGCGGTGACGTCTGCGCAGATTATCGGCACGCGTATTGTGGTAAAGTTGGC
>DASXVL010000779.1:0-2386 GCA_036504255.1 Armatimonadota bacterium
CAGACAGTGCTAAGGACACGAACCTAGCCGATAGTCCTTAGCACTGTCTGGAACAGAGCCCAAGCCCGGCTATCCCCGGCCGGAAATTCGTGCGCCCCTATAATACCGTTCTCATTCCAAGTCGACAAGCGGTCAACTGGCTGTGGGTACCGGGCGCGCGGTCAGTCGTTCCGCCACCGCCAGGCCCAGCGCGTGGCATTGCGCCAGCGCGGCCGCGTCCGGCACGTATTTGACCTTCAAATCGCCGACCAGTTCGACGTGCATGGCGGATAAAATCTCCTCGATCTGCTTCACGGCTTCGCCGCCCCAGCCATACGACCCGAAGGCCGCGCCGACCAGCCCCTGCGGGCGCAGCCCCTTGAGGTAGGTGAGCACGTCGGCCACCGTGGGGAAGAGGTTGTTATTCATGGTGGGGGAGCCGACGAGCAGCGCGCCGGCGTCGAGCATCTCGGTGGCGACATCGCTGCGATGACTGCTGTTGAGCGGCAGGAACTTCACCGTGGCGCCGCCCTCCAGCAAGCCCTCGCTGATGGCGCGCGCCATCTTGGCCGTGCTCTCCCACATGGTGTCATAGACGATGACGGCCTTGGTGGAGCGTTGCTGCGCGGCCCACACGCCGTAGCGCGCGAGCGCGCCGTGGATGTCGCTGCGCCAGACGGGACCGTGATCGGTGGCGATGGCGTTGAGCGTGAGGCCGAGCCCGCCCACCTTCGCCAGCAGTTTGGTAATCAAGGAGGCGTAGGGCAGCAGAATATTCGCGAAATAGGTTTTGGCTTCGTACTCCAAAATACTCGGATCGATTTCGTCATCGAACCGCTCCGTCGTCGCCAGGTGCATGCCGAAGGCATCGTTGGAAAAGAGCACGCCATCCTCGACCAGGTAGGTAAACATGCTGTCCGGCCAGTGCAGCATGCGCGTTTCGAGAAAGGTGAAATGCAGCTCGCCCAGCGCCAGCGTCTCGCCGTCGCTGATGGCGGTGACGGTATCCGGCGTCAAATGGAAATGCTCGGTGAGCGCTTTCACGCCGTTCGGCGAGGCGTAGACCTTCTCCGGTTTGAGCTCGGCGATGAGCGCGGGCAGACAGCCGGAGTGGTCCATTTCCGCATGGTTGGAGATGATATAGTCAATGCGCGCGGGATCGATGACGGAGGCGATGCGCGCCAGCAGTTCGTCTTTGAAGGGCGCTTTTACGGTGTCGATGAGGGTAATCTTCTCGCCGAGCACCAGGAAGGCGTTATAGGTCGTGCCGCGCTGCGTGGCATACCCGTGGAAGTCGCGCAAGCTCCAATCGATGGCGCCGACCCAATAGACATGCTCACTCACGCGCACGGCGTGGTAGGGGGAATCGAGATGCGTTGCTTTTTCCATGCTGGACATTGTCTTACCTCGTGCTGCGACACGCGGGGGCGTGCGCGGATAGCTTCAAAGTATCATCCTGCGTCAGACGCGTCAAGCGTCGGCGGGCGGTCGCCGCGGCAGATGCGCCGTTTGCGGAGAGTCACTGTTTTGGACAGGGCAAGGGGCCGAAGAACACACCCCCGTCTCTCCGGTGTAGCGCGCGCCCGCTGTGGCGCGCCTGTGGTGCCACCGTATCCGTGCGGCGGAACGGGAGCCGGGTGCTAATTTGGGAACGCTCTCGCGCTCTCGCGGGCACGGGTCGGCATGCACCACAGGCGCGCCACGGCGGGCGCGCGCTACACCGAAGAGCGGGCGTTTTCTTATAAGCGCAACCCGGTGCTCCTGCCCAGCAGCAGAAAACGGGTTATGGACTATCGGCTGGGTTCGTGTCAACAGCACTGTCTGGAACAGGGCCCAAGCCCGGCTATCCCCCTCTAAACACCAGGAACACCCGCACACCAAATCACCGCCATGCCGGGGGCGGCATGGCGGTGAAGAGTTCTCGCACAACAGGCGCGTCATGTTACGCCGCGCCTTTACCGGTGGTCGGCGGCGGGGTGAAGACGCGCGCCGCCAATTCGCGGTCCAGCATAAAGAGGCCGCTGCGATCTTCGCCGATGAGCTGCAAGTGTCTGAGCACCGCTTCGGCATTCGACTCTTCTTCGACCTGTTCGGTGACGAACCATTGCAGGAAGGTGTTGGTGGCATGGTCGCGTTCATCGATCGCCAGGTTCACCAGGTTGTCGATGCGCGCGGTGACCTTGCGCTCGTGCTCCAATGCCACCGCAAAGGGGGCGCTGGGCGCGGGCCACGCGGTTTCCGGCGCCGCCACCGCCTGCAACAGGACACGGCCGCCCCGGTCGTTGATGAAGGTGAAGAACTTCATCACATGGACCATTTCTTCTTGCGCTTGCACGTGCATCCAGTTGGCGAAACCGGGCAGGTTGAGCGACAGGTAGTAGGCGGACATCGAGAGATAGATGTAGGC
>DASXVL010000780.1:0-7370 GCA_036504255.1 Armatimonadota bacterium
CCCGGTGCATTGGTGGATGCTGGTCCCGTTCGCCATGCTCGGTGGCTTGCTGCGGCAGCGTCACGGCGCGCCGCGATCGTGGAGCGGGTTGGCGCCCTTATGGGCTTTTATTTTCATTGTCCTGTTGGCCATCGGTTACGCGTTGTCCTTTCATCCGCTGGGCGAGTATGGACGCGCGAAGGCCGTCGCGCTGCTCACCTTTACCGTGGCGGCCTACCTGTCGCTGCGGCGTCAGGAGCCGTTGACCGCAGAATTAATGCACGGTATACGTTGGGGATTATACGCGACGCTGGCGCTAAACTTAGTGGTGATCTATCTCTCGCGCGAATTCTTTCTTAAACAACAAGAGCTGGGGATCGAGGCGCTGAAACAATCCGTGTCTACCGCCGTGCTCCCGCTGATTGTGGCTGTTGCCGTGTGTAGTTTTATCCCACGGACGGTGAAGCCGGGGCCGGTGTTTCTCGGCGGCGCCTTATTACTCGCCGGGGCGGTGCTGGAAGTCTTCGTTCGCGGCCGCTTTCACGCGGGCATGCTCGCTGTCATGGCGGCAGTGCTCGTGCTCGGACCACCCTGGCGGCATATCTTTTGGCGTGTGCTCATCTGCACGGTGCTGGCCGTGGTCGCCGTGGCCGTGTTCGTCAATGTGCTGCCGCTCATGGGCGATTCATTCCTCTACCTGACCTGGGTTGCCCCGGAGTCACTGGCCGGGCGCGGCCCGATATGGACCATCGCCTGGCACGGTTTCTGGGCGCAACCTCTCGGACACGGATTCGCCAGTTTTGCCCAGGCGGATTTGCAATTCAGCTATCCGCATAATGTCCTGCTCGAGGTCGCCTATGAATTAGGCATTTTCGGGGTGTTGAGCCTGTTGGGCATTTATCTGTTGACGTGGCGGCGGGTGTGGCAGCTCTGGTTATCACCCCCGCACCGTATGCTGGCCGCCATGACCTTGCTCGTCTTTAGCCACATGCTGAAATCCGGCGATATCTCGACGATTGCCTTCGATTGGGTCTTTCTCTACCTACTCGTGGTCTGCACGCCGCTCTCGTCCTCCTGGCCGCTGGAACGGGAAAGGAGTGAGAATAGATGACCGCACGAGAATATGTCAGCGAGCAGCTTGCCCTCATACTCGGCACGCCGGTGCAGCCGACGGAGGCCCAGGTGACGCGCTTCTGGGCGGCGTTGAGCCGTGCGGAAGAGCGGGACGCGCCGAAGGATACGCATGGTAATTTTCCTCCCGACGCGTCAGTCTTCGCGTGCGACGGACAGTTCGAGCGTCCCCCGTTGCATGCGGAAATCGAGAGCTGGCAGCAGGCCGTGCCCTCCGCGCCAGCGCGCTGGCCCGGTGGCTACCGGTTTGCGGTGTGCTTGACCCATGATGTCGATCGTATCGTCCAGCTCCCCTGGCGGGAGCGTTGGCGCCAATTGGCGACGCTACGGCACGCCGTCACCGCGAAGCAGGCGCTGCGCTGGGCCGTGGCTGGGTCGCTCTACGCCGCGGCGTGTGCGCTGGGGCGTTCCGACCTGGCGACCTTCGATCATTGGGTGGAAGAAGAACGCCATTTCGGATATCATTCGACGTTTTTCGTGCTGCCGGAACGGCCCGTCGCGCCAACCTTCTTCGATCATTACTACCGCTATGCTGATCCGATCCGGTGGCGCGGTACGCGCCTGACCTTTGCCGAGGGCGCGCGCCGGGCGCAGGAGGAAGGGTGGGAGATCGGATTTCATGGCAGCTATGCCAGCGCCCTGGATCGCGAGATTTTTCGGCAGGAGAAGGCACAACTGGAGGACATGCTCGACGCACCCGTCGTGTCGGCCCGCCAGCATTTCTTGCGTTTTGACGCTGAACGCACACCCCAGGTGCAGGCGGCGGCAGGGATCCAGGCTGACACCACGCTGGGATTCAGCTCCGTCATCGGCTGTCGTTGTGGTCTGGCCTTTCCGTACTTTTGGCCGGGAGAAGATGATCTTTTGGAAGTACCGTTGCTCATTCAAGATGTCGGACTACTGCGTGTACAGGGTACACACCTCGACCTCGCCCACGAAACCGCACGAGCGCGCAGCTTGCTGCAGCGCATCGCGGCGGTCGGTGGCGTGGCAACGTTGAGTTGGCACACGCACCCGGAATCGCCGGGCGCGCATGAGTGTTATCACGCGTTGTTGGAGGAGATTGCGGCGCTGAACGGATGGGGATGCTCGCTGGGCGAACTGAATGCCTGGTGGCGCACACGTCGCACCCGTTTGCGTCATAACGCTGAAAATGGGCAACAAACACACCCGTCGGGCGCCAGTTGTCAGAATGGCGTATATAGACGTGCTATGGAGTCTGGGTAGCGTACCGGTACGCGATGAAAGATTCGCAGCTATGTACTGACAAAGGATAGCCTGATGAGATTGCAAGAAGCGAACGAGATTGTCCTGGTATCTTCGGGTCACCCGGCGCTGGACCACCGCGTCTTTGATAAAGAAGCGATGACATTGGCCGCACACTTTCCGCATGTGCGCGTGGTCGCGGCGCATCCTGCCGATGAAGTGCGCGGACTGGTGCAGATTACCGCGTTGACGCCGACACGTTCACGGCTCAAACGATTTTTGTGGCGTCCGCTGCAATGTTTTCTTGCGGCGCGTGGACCGGGTGCGCGACTCCTCATTCTGCAGGATGCCGAATTGCTCATCTGGGTGCCGCTGGTCAAACTGCTGACCGGTTGGCGGATCGTGTACGACGTGCACGAAGATTTTCCACAACTGCTGCTGCGGCGCACCTGGATTCCCCTGCCGGTACGGCGTGCGCTGAGCCCGGCCATCGGCGCCCTGGAAAAGGTGCTGGCCCGCTGCTGTGATGGCATCACCGGCGCCACCAGCGTACTGGTGGACTACTTCGCGCCCCGGCCGCGTGTGGCGTTGTACAACCTGCCGAGCGTGGAATTCGTCAACGCGGCGAGCGAAACGGCCCGTCCGCTAGACGAGCGGGAATTTGACGTGGTGCATCTCGGCACGCTCTCGGATGAACGACTGGAATTTCTCATGGAAGTGCTCGATGCGCTGTTCGCACGCCGTCCGGCCGCGCGCGCGCTGGTGCTCGGCGTGCAGGCGGAACAAATGCGTCGACTGCAAGGGCGCTATGCCAGTGCACATGTCACGGCGATAGAGAAGGTGGACTATGAACAGATTGCCGGCTATCTGGGCAACTGTCGAATCGGCATAGATGTTCATCCCATTCTTTACCCCCATTTACGCTGCGCGGTGCCGGTCAAAGTATTTGAATATATGGCGTCCGGTTGTAATGTCATTACCAGTTATTTACCTGAGTTACATCGTGTGCTGGGCGATGAAGGCGCAGAGCACATCAGTACCATTTTTACCATGTCCGCGGAAGCGTTTGCTGATGATTCCATCCGTTTGCTCGACGATCATGCAGCATTACATCGGCATCAGACGGCGCTGCTGGGTATGGTACGCACGCGTTGGAATTGGGAACACGAAGCGGAAAAAATGGTGCAATTCATTACACGTATTCGTCAGGGGAAGGAGATCATTTCACGTGAGCAAGTACTTGATCATTAATGCCGACGGTTTTGGGTTTACGCGCGGCATCAATCGTGGGATTGAGGAAGCGGTGCAACGAGGGGTCGTGACCAGTATCAGCGCAAACGCCAATTTCGACGCCATCGAAGAGCTGCCGCACTTTGCCAAACAATTCCCGCAAATTTCTGTTGGTGTCCATCTCAATCCCGTCGCCGGTCGCCCGTTGGCCAGTCCACGAGATATCCCGTCCCTGGTGACGCGTGAAGGGGAGTTTCACTACCGTGATTTTGCTGATCGTTTGATGCGAAAACAAATCAATCTCGACGAATTGTCCTATGAGCTCTCGCTGCAGATACAACGGGTGCGCGAAATGGGCATCAAGATTAGCCACCTGGATAGTCATCAAAACCGTCATTTGTACCCGCCATTTTTTCGTGTGTTTTTGCAACTGCTCAAAACGCAAAATATCGCGCGGATGCGCACGCATCGGCACTTCATCCTGGTGGAAACCCCGAATCCGCGCTGGCGCGCGCTGGGCTACTATGCGACACACCCGTCGCGTATCGTCACCCACGGGGTGGCGCGTTACGAGATGTGGGTGGCGCGACGGCAGGGCGTACGCATGGCAGATCGTTTGCTAAGCACGACGACCACCGGCGACAAAGCCGTGTTGCCGCTCTGGCTGCAACTCTTACGCAATGTGCCGGAGGGCTGGAATGAAGTGTTCTGTCACCCCGCCTATCCGGATGATGAGTTGCGCCGCTGGGCCACCTATGTGGATCAGCGACGGACGGAAATCGACGTGCTGACGAGTAAAGAGACGAAAGCGGAAATTCAGCGCTGCGGTATTGTGCTGAAGTCATTTCATGACTTATAACACGCACGTTTTCCCCGCGGAATAGTACGGTGATAGGCGTACCCTATCACCGGTGACCTCGCCATGCGTTCGGGCGCTCGGATGCAGCAGGAGTACGTTACGATGGATGTGCAACAACTCTACTTCGCTTTGCCGCGTTGGGTACAGGAATGCGGGCTGAGTTGGTACGCGCGAAAACTCGATCACCTCTATTACGGACGCGGGTTCAGTGCGTGGACGGAGCGCTTTGCGGAGATGGAGTATGGCGCGTCGGCAGATCAGTGCGCCTACCAGTTGCAGACGTTACGCGAGCTGGTGACCACTGCCGTGCGCCAGGTCCCCTGGTTCCGCCAACTGGCGGCCCAACAGGGGATACGGGCGGAAGCCATCGACAGTCTTGCCGCTTTGCGCCTGTTTCCCATTATGGAAAAAGATCCCATTCGCCACGATCCCTGGCAATTCGTACGCGAGGATTATCCGCGCGTACGGCTGTGGCAAGAGAAAACCAGCGGCACAACGGGCACCGCGTTACGCATTTATTGGTCACGGGAGATGCTTGTGCGCTGGTGGGCGCTGCACGAAGTTCGCGTGCGCGGGTGGGCGGGGGTGAACCAGGCCCTCCCACGGGCCATCGTCGGCGGGCGTCCCATCATCCGCGGCGAGACGACGCGTCCCCCGTTCTGGCGCTTTAATCGGCATTGGCGGCAGTTGTATCTGTCGAGCTATCATATCTCGCCGCAGACCGCCTCGTCCTATATTCAGGCCTTGCAGCACTATGGCAGCACCTGGTTGACCGGCTATGGCTCGGCCATCGCGCTGCTGGGCGAATATCTGCAGGAGCATCCCACCCAGACGGGGATTCGTGCCGTGTTGACCAGTGGGGATACCGTGACCCCGCGGCAACGCCAAGCCATCGAGCGGGGGTTCGGATGCCGGATGTTCGATTATTACGGCTCGGCGGAAGGGTGCTGCGTTATCGCCGAATGTGCCGCCGGCCGTTTGCATGTGCAGCCGGAGGCCGGCATCCTGGAAATTCTCGACGCGCAGGGCGCCCCCTGCCCAGCAGGGGTGGAGGGGGAATTTATCTGTACCGGGCTCGGCAACGACGCCATGCCGCTTATTCGCTATCGCACCGGGGATTACGGGAGCTGGTCGGACGAACAGGACTGCCCGTGTGGACGCCATTCCCCGCTGGTGCATCACATTACCGGGCGGACTGATGATTATCTGGTGCTGGCAGATGGGCGCCGTATCGGCCGTCTCTCCACCGCGATGAAAAAAGCGCCGAGCGTGAAGCAGGCCCAGTTGGTACAGGATACGCCGGAGCATGCCTGGCTACTCGTAGTCCCCGAAGCCACGTATCGCGACGCGGATGGCGCAACGCTGGTGGAGGATATTCTGTCACGTATCGGGGTCCAGGCCATTCGCCTGCAGGTCTGCCCGGTGCAGGACATACCCCCCACACCGGTCGGCAAGCACGTCTTGGTGCGGCGCATTCTCGATAATGCGGATGAGCAAGCGCGTTACCGTGCCTTGATCGCGCGCGGGATGGAGGGGCGGTCATGAGTACACGTCCGCTGGTGAGTGTCATTATCCCCGTGCGGAATGAGGGGCGGTATATCGGGGCTTGCCTCGAATCCTTGTTGCGCTGCAGCTATCCACCAACACGCTGGGAAATTATTCTCGCCGATGGGATGAGTGACGACGCGACGCGCTCCGAAGTCGCGCGTGTTGCGCGGCGTTCTCCGGTGTCAATTATTGTCGTCGACAACCCACGGCGCGTGACGCCGTTTGCCCTGAACTTGGCGCTAGGCTTGGCGCGGGGCGAGATCATCATCCGCATCGATGCGCATGCGGAGTATGGCGACGATTATGTCACGCGGTGCGTGGCGGCGTCGCAGGCGCGTGACGCCGCCAACGTGGGGGGCGTCACCGTCGCCATCCCCGGCGCGCCGACCCCTATGGGGCGCGCCATTGCGCTCGCCATGATGCACCCGTTTGGCGTGGGCAATGCCATGATGCGTATCAGCCGCACGGCGCAGGAGGTCGATACCGTCCCCTTCGGCTGCTTTCGCGCGGAGGTGTTCACGCGCATCGGCTTGTTCGATGAACGCCTGGTGCGCAATCAGGATTATGAGCTTAATCAGCGCATTCGTCGCTCCGGAGGACGGGTTTTCCTCGATCCCAGCCTTGAACTGCGCTATATCAGTCGCCCCACACTGCGCAAACTCTTGCAGCAAGCGTGGGCCAATGGCTTCTGGAATGCGCTCTGCCACCATGTGCACCCGTACAGTCGCAGCCTGCGCCATGTGATTCCGCTGGGATTTTCCGTGGGGGCGGTGTGGAGCGTGGCGGCGGCGGTGTGGGCCTGGTGGGGGGGAGTCCCGGCGTGGGCACAACCCCTCGCCTGGTGCGGCTGGGCGATCTACCTCGCCTATCTGGCGATGGATCTGGTGGTGACCACCCGGTTGGCAGCCAAACATGGGTGGCGGCTGTGGCCCGCGTTAGTTATCCTGTTTCCCGCGTTTCATTTTGCCAACGGGGCGGGGCTGGCGCTCGGATGGACACGCGCACTCCTCCATCGCTATCCCTGGCAACCGGAGGATCATATCCCGACCTGGGACGAACAACGCTTGCAGCAGCGCACGCGTATGGCGGCGTGAGCGATTATGATGTGAGGGAGAGCTGATAGCGCAGACAGGCGGCATGGATCTGGGCGACTGCGGGGTGGGTGGGCAGAATCTGCACGGCGTGCCATCCACAGGCCTGCGCAGCAGCCACATTCTCCGCGCGATCATCGAAGAAAAGAATTTCTTCCGAGCGCTGTCCGGTTGCGGCTTCGAACAGCTGGTAAATCGCCGGATCCGGCTTGGCTACCCCGAAGAGATGACTGGCATGCTGGAAATCCAACGCCGCGATGCCCGGATAGCGCACGGCGTTGGTCAGATCGGCCCAGTGGGGGGCGCAGGTATTGGAGAGGCACGCG
>DASXVL010000781.1:0-2901 GCA_036504255.1 Armatimonadota bacterium
GGGAAATCGTATTGATCCAGCATGCTGGCGATACATTGCGCTTTTTGATTCACCGCCAGCACTTCGCGCCCGGGGGTGATGTGCACCTGGGCGACGCGCGGGCGGTAGTACTCAAAGCTGGTACTGGGCTCGCTGACCGTACCGTCAGGATTGGTCACCTCCACCCAACCTTGCCGCGCCGCGCCGGCGTCACTGGTGACTTCGAGCAGGTTCGGATTGAGATATTTGACGGTGCGCGCGGGGATGCCGGCCAGACGCACGGTACAACCGGCGCTGAAGCCCATGCCGGTAATGCGATGGGTTTTGCCGCCATCGAGCGAGGCGAAGTTCGGGCGAATCAGCGTCGCTTCCGGCGGTGTGCGTACCGTGAGCACGCTGGGCGGCGTGACGTAGCGGTGGTCGTCTTCGTCGAGACTCTCCACCCACAGATCGTGGGCGCCCCGTCCGAGATTGGTCAGCGGGATACGCACGGCAAACGGCGCTTCGCTGGCGGAACCGAGCAATTGCCCGTCAACGTAGACATTGACTTGTTTCACCCGCGCTGGCGCCGTGACCGGGATGATGGCGGACCCGCAGGCGGAGGGGAGTTCCTTGGGCAGGCTGACGGCGAGCGCATTGGTGTTTTTTGTGAGGAAGGCGAGCGTCTTTGCCCCTTGCGCCTGGGCGAGCGAGCCGTCATAGGCGACGAGGCGCACGCGGTGATAGCCATCCGCGAGTTCGGCGGTATTGAGCAGATAGCGGGCGCGGGCATTGACATCGCCAAGCATGAAATGGATGTATTGCGTCGCCGACGTCCCGTCATGCCCACCGCTCAAGGGGGTGGGGAGGTTGGGGTAGACGCGCAGTTGCGACCCCTCGACCGGGGCGACGGTGACCTGTATGGTAATGGCGTTGCCGCGTTCACCGGGCGTGCGTGCTTGCAGCGTGAGATAGGGCATGCCCTGTTCTCCGGGAATGGCAATGACGCCGTCGGGGCCCTGCAGCGTGGGCACCTGGTTGATGAGCTCGGCCAAGGCGCGGGGCAAGGTGGCGCTGGAGGCGCTATCGGCGGGCACGGTATAGCTGAGGTGCTCTTGCTGGATCTGCACGGACACCGCGTCGCCCGGTTTAATGCGTCGTCCCAGGAAGGAGATGGTGGCGTTGGCCGGCACGGGATCTTGGCCGCCGCCGGAGAGCCAGCCCCCCTCGACGCGCGCCGTGAGTCCGGGAGAGGTCTCCGCCTCGGTGGCAATATCGATGCCGATGGGGACTTCGTTGCTGTCCACGCCGGGGCGGCGGGCGATGAGTTGCAGCGTGCCGGTGCGCAGATTCGGGATGGCGCGCACGCCGTCCGGGCTATTGAGGATGGGGTCGTTGTTCACGGCATCGGCCAGACCCTCCAACAGGGTACGCAGCGTGGCGCCGTGCGGGATGGCATAGGTGACGATTTCCTCGCCGATGTACAGGAGCACCTGCGTCTTGTTCGGCTCATACACCGTTTGCTTAAAGCGGTCATCCACATAGACGTCGATGCGGCTGATGGTGGTCCCGCGTGCGGGCGAGGTGGCGGAGATGCGCAGCGGCACGAGACCTTTCAGCGTGCCGGGCTCCAGGTCGGCGCTGACCGTGGGGCGCTGGACGTAGGGCGCGCACAACGGGTCGCCGAGGATGACGTTTTGCCAATTGAGGAAGGGGAGGGTGGCATAAAAACTCTCGGCCAGCGAATACCCGCTCGTATATTTATCCAATAACAGTTGCGGCGAATTCGCCAGCGGCATGGAAGTCATATTCGCGTCGCCGACCACGCCGTGCACGCCGGCCACCCCGGCGTGGATGAAGGCGCTCACCGGCAGCATGATGGCCGGGGCGCTCTCATCGAAGTTATTCGGGGCGGCGCCAAAGTTCTGCGCCATATCGGCAATCGCTCCGGGGCGGAAGGTGTAGGAGGATACCAATTCTTTATTCAGCCCACTGAAGATGCCGGCGGAGAAAAAGGCCATCAGGCCGTTATGGTCTTGCGGCGGTGTCGAGGTGACCTCCGCCTTCAAGTTGCGAATGGTGAGCAGCTTGGCCATCTCGTTGGCCTGCGGGATAAATTGCGGCGGCGTATCGAAGACAAAGCGCCCGCTGGGCATGGTCCCGTCCGCCGACGCGCCCTGCGCGATGAGCTGGGTAATATCATCCGTCTGGTAGCCGTTGAGCACCGTGACCAGGTACATGCCCTTCAGCGCCTCGTTGCGATGCGAGAAGGCATCAGGCGCATTTAAGTACGGATTGGGCAGTAGCGCCAGGTGATTATCGCTTTTCGGCAAGCCCATGGCGGCGAGCAGACTGGCCGTCGAACGGCTGGTATCGCTTTTTACCACCAGCGGAATGCCGCGCGTGAGCACGATGCAGGTGATTTCCTCGCGCAGTTGCTGGTTCTTCAGGTACGTTTCGATGGGCGCCTGAATTTCATCGTGATAGGACTGGTAGGAAATCTGCGGCGCCGTGGAGGTGGTGAGCGTCAGCAGGTGCTGATAGGGGATATTGCGTGCGCGACGGTAGGTATTGCCCACCAGCAGCGAGTCCTGGCTGTTCGCGTTGACGACGATGAGCACATTTTGCGGGCCATTCCCGGCAAAGGCGAACGACGCCATGAGCAACATGGCGAGCGTGAGGAGCAACCTGATTATAGCCGGCGGTGACTGCATCGTCGTGTGCATCGTGAACAGGGAAGTGCGCTATCGTTATTAGACCTATTCGACGAACAGAAGTTGCATCCCTTTGTCGATGCAACGCGGGGTGTACGCAAAGATTGTGATGTATTTTCAGAAGCCAAAGGCTTGCTTCACCATTTGCCCCATTTGTTTGAGTGATAACGACCGTGGCTCCTCGCGCGTTGACGCGGACGGTCGCCGGGACGGCATCGACTTGCGGGCG
>DASXVL010000782.1:0-5170 GCA_036504255.1 Armatimonadota bacterium
GTGCATATGATACCGATACCGTTCATTGGTGGCAACCGGTTTTATCGCCCACTGTTGGCCGACGTTCCCCGATGTGGCGTCTTCTCGCTGGAAAGGGGAAAATGCCCCACTGCCGACGAGACCGTCCAAACGGCGGCATCGATGGCAATAGAATCTATTGGGACGCGTAAGCGGTGGGCAGGGAGATACCGACAATAGAACGAAGATGTAGAATATCGACTTTTGACGAAATGGATGAACGTTATGCCCGCACGAGAACGGATTTTGACTGCGTTGCAAGATGAACACATCATCCTCTGCGATGATTGCATGGTTGCCCCTGCAGCGTTAAGTGCCCGGCAGGTGTCCTATTCCACCTGCACGGAGTTGGCTGCACAAGGACAGATTTACCGAGGAACCGGCCAATGCTCGCTCTGCGGCAAGGGGAAACTCGTGAATGCGCTGTTGCCGCTACCCCTCCAGGCTATTTCGCATGCGTTGCCCCCTGCGTCCCCTGCGACCTCATTGTTATCCGCAGCGGTACGCGAGTTTGTTGTCCTCGACCGCCCGTGGCATTGGGAGGGGAATGTCCAAGCCCACCTTATCGCGTGGCTCGTTAACCACGGGTATGCCATCCGCAGTGTTGCCGATACTGCTTCGCGTTCCCCCGGCAAAGATATCATCGCCGTCGGAGCCGACCGGCAGGAATTATGGGTAAGCGTGAAAGGCTATCCGGCCCCAGATAAGCACCCCAACACCCAGGCACGCCATTGGTTTTCCCAGGCCATCTTTGATGCGTTACTGTACCGCGACGAGAATCCTGATGTGCAACTTGCCGTCGCCTTTCCCGGTGAGTTTGAAACCTATCGCGCCCTGGCTAAACGCATGGGCTGGTTGCGTGCGGCCTTGCCATTCACGATCTACTGGGTGATGGCGACGGGGGAAGTGGCCTCCGAGTAATGTCGAGGTATCAGTCGGCTAGTATGCAAATTTCCCACAGTAATGAAACCTGTCATCACTTCGGCGATGCCGTCAATACTGCCAGGGATTTCTGCCAAGCGGGTTCGCCGTCAGTCTCGATAAGC
This sequence comes from Armatimonadota bacterium, assembly GCA_036504255.1. GTDB lineage: Bacteria > Armatimonadota > Hebobacteria > CAIYQO01 > CAIYQO01 > DASXVL01. The sequence continues at coordinate 1,065 of DASXVL010000782.1, forward strand.
GAGCCCTGCGCATGCCCACAAAATAACCGTACATGCGTAGAGGGAGCTACGCATCGATCCACTCTTGTGGGATTAATGCATTCCCGTCCCGCCATCGTTCAACCATGGCCGCGCGAAATTCTGGAGTGGCGAGTTCCGCATGGTCGGTAATTATCACTTGGAAGTTCGGATTGAGAGCCCGAACAATTTCGAAGAAAAAGCGAAACATCTCCTGTACCGCGACGCGATCATCATCATCGATGGCTTCTATCGACCCTTGCAGTTCTGTGTCGCGATCCGGTGGATAAAAGACCTGCGTGGGCTGGTCGAGTAAGAGAAAATTCGGAATCGGTCGCTCATGCTCCACGAAGTACTGATGCAATGCGAGGTGGGCGATCAAGTGATACCCCACCCAATTCTTCCCACTCCCGATCCGCCATAATGGCACCGGGCCATTCTTAGTGTCAACCACAACAGTCGCTTTGGCCAGATCAATTCGCGTCGGGTACTGACCATGCTCGAGGCGAAGACGCTGTGCCCATTCACTCATCTGAATCCCGATGAGATTTAATATCGACGCAAGGCGTTCCTCAATATCAGACTCGTCAAGTTGAGATGAAAGGTAGTTCACTCGCTCCCGCGCACGGAGCACTTGCCCTCGCAGGTCAGAGGTCTCATCGGTCAACGTAACACTTTCAAGCCACAGGCTTATTCGCCCGACGACCATTCCGCACCGAACATTCAAGTCACGTATCTGTTGCGTGGCTTGCTCTTCAGCAAGGACTCCATTAATCGCTTCTAAGCGCTGTTGAATACCGGCGCGTAGTTCGTCGTACTCCTCTTGAAGCTGCTGAATATATGCACGGAGATGGGGCCGTTCACGTTCAACGGATGTTAAATTCGCCTGCAATTGCGCCAAGGCACGGGTAATCGCCTCGGCCTGCGGAACTGGTAGTGTTAGTTCTTGCGCACACGTCGGACACAGATGAGCCGCTTGCGATTCCGTCGAGAAGAGCTCGATTGAGGTCAGTCGGGCGGCTTGCTGATGAACCTCGTCACCATATCCCTCTGCCTCTTGAGCATACGCCTTCGCAGCACGAATAGCTTCCACTTTTGATCGTGCCTGGTATTGAAAATCCTCAATCTCTCCCTGCAATTGTGCAAGCTGATCAAAATCAGTATGTTTTTGGCTCGTGGGAGTCCATGTTAACGCCTGCTGAAGAAGGGCATGTAAGCCCGCAAGCGTTTCTGGGAATGCTGCTTTCGGGAAGATACCGACCGATTGGGCTTCAGTCACAAGGCTGATCGCCTTGCTCATCCCTTCGCCTTTGATAAGGTCAGCCTCACGGAGCGCGCGCTCAAGGCGCACCAGTTCACGCTTGGCCGAACGTAACTCTTGCTCAAGGGCCAGGCGATCCTCCTGGATAGCGCCCAGGAAATACGGGAGTGTATCCTTGATGGTCTGGGTCATATAATCTTCAGACTGACGGTGGAAGAGAATCCCCTGGTTCGCGATTTCGTCCTGTCGCTGAAAACAGTATAGCATTGCATGTTTGATGGTAGCGGCTAATGGATCGCGCGTTTGACCGACAGGTGGGGTATGCAAGTTCGGGGAGATGCCGAGTTTATGCGAGAGCATCTCAACTAACGCCTCCACCGTCGTATTAGGTTCCGCAGGCGGATGCTCGGGGCTTTGTACAGTATTGCCTTGCACGATATATACCCGATTTGTGGTTTTACGTCCCTGCGGCGGAGTCTCACGAGCAATGAATAACTGGTCGTGTGCAAACTGGCACCGTAAACCATACCAGGATACCGTATCGCGGATCACTCCCTCTGGAATGCGAAAGCTGTCCCGTCCGAGACAATATTCGATGATATCAATCAGGGCAGTCTTACCCGTTGTCGATGCCCCAGTGATCACATTGACGGCCCCGAGGCGAAATGGAAGGATGCGCCTCTGCCCTTGATGGTTGTAGAGGACGATCTCGAGAAGTTGCATCATGGCGTAACTCCAAGAATTGTGAATACGGTCTCTGGTAAACCAGCACGAGCGAACCATCGGCCAACGACTAGCGCTTTTTTATAGCACTCGGCAATTTCACCCGTCCGCTGCTGCCGGAGCGTACGGGGAAGGAACGGGGTTAACACAATACGCGCGTCTTCATCAATGGTAACAGCCCCTACTTGCTGCAAAAACAACAAGGATTCCCGACTCACCGGGGCCAGCCGTCGTGTCCGCTCAGCGAAGTCAACCTTGACTTCGGGGTGCGACTGTAACCATGTGTGGAGTTGTTGCGTTCGGCCATCGATCAACTGTCGGGTACCCTTGTGTAACACGAGTGGAAGTATCAGGAAAATAAGCGGATACGCCATAGGCTGGTTAGCTATGGTCAGGTGCTCACCCAGAGTACGGCGGAGCACTTCGCCGCAAAAGGCGGGGTTCAGTAGATATGCCACTTCAGGAGCACGTTTATTCCACGGCTTCATTAGGACCACCTTATTTTAGCAGATGCTGTAAGCGTGCGGCAAAGTCGAGGTGCCATCCGACCTCAAGTCTATTGGCCAGTAAATGATAACTACCGCGGATCACATATGATTCGGTACAGCGCGGACGGATGTACAGACTCGGGTTACTCGGCAGGTCCATCTCAACCCACTGATACAGTTTTTTCCCCCCGGATTGCCGGATGGTTTCTGGCGCACCGGCATCAATCCCCTCTTGGATAATAAGGAAACGCCGCTCCCACTCATCAACAAGCTTTGCTTCGTACTCGTCCAATTCCCCCACTAATAACAGATCTTCTCGGACCCATTTTGACCGCTGACAATACGCGCGGTAGTAGTCGCTAATCGCCTTTTGAATACGGGGCTCACTCACCAGAATAAGCCGTAGCTGCTCGACGAAAATTCTCTCTTCCTCGGGCAGTTGATCTTCGGCAATGTCCGGTATGGAAGAAAAATCGATAGGGAGATTCTCTGGTTGGAACTGTTCTTGGACCAAGTGAACTTGATCCTGAAGTTCTTGGAACAAAATGGACCCCTGATATTCCCGCGTGAGATGTTTGAGAACCCGATTAAACCACCAGCCTTCAACACGCTCGTACACCTGTGTCAGGAATTGTGGCCTGGTTACCAACTGGAATTCACCGATAGCATTGTCCATTACATTCGTCACCGATGCCGCATGATCAAGCATACGGATGTTGCTCACTAATTCTTGCCGCTGTGAGGGGGTCAATGCCATGAAAGCCCGATAGCCAGGGAGGTTCGCTGTATTCGATTCTTCTCCGGCGACTTGCTCAAGCTTTTCCCGTGCCACAGTGGTGTTGCGATTGGGGTCATGCCGCAGCAAGCTTGCTGCAGACCCCACAGGAGCGTTTGCTGTGGTAAAGAGAGTGAATAAGGTGTCAGTAGCCGAGATGGCTCCCTCTTTGATATGGTGACTCCATACACGCAGCGTTTTCCACAGATCTTCAGATCGATCAGTGAGGGAGGCGGTCGACTGAATATGAAACTTTGATTGAATCAGTTCAACAGCCGCGCCCTCGTGCTCGAAAACAATATCGTCAAGCCCTTCAATTGTGATCTCGAGAGCCGGACGACGTTTTCCCTCGTTGATCAGCAAGAAGAGCGCGAGCCTGACCTGATAGAAATAGCCAAGTGCAGAGGCACTGGCTTCGAATGGGTTTGTCATAGCATTGCACAGTTAATTGAAATATGGGTTCCGCACTTAAAAAACCACCGTACTGCTGTTGGCTTACTAAAATAATACGATGAGTCTGATGATTTCCCTTTCAGTGTATCAATACATGACGCTAGATTGTTTAGTGATTTAACTTGCCAAGATATACACGCTGGGTTTTACATGTCGACCGCAGCTTGCGCCGTTGTCGGTATGGAACGCTAACTGCCAATGCCGCCCCTTAACCCAGCGCCGCCGCACAGGGGGGCGACAGCGGGCGCACGGCGGCTACTCGTTCTTGCCGGTACTGCCGGAGAACTGCCCCAGTTCCAATACGCGGAAAGCGGTGCAGCGCACACCGAAGCCATGCTCGATGAGCAGGCTGATCAACTGTTTGCCGTTGATCAGCGCGATAGGCTTCTTTCCCAGCGCCGTTGCCTCG
>DASXVL010000783.1:0-2135 GCA_036504255.1 Armatimonadota bacterium
GCATCGGCTCGTCAGGATACCCGCGGCGGCGTCCGAGCATGATGGCCGCGACCAGCGCGGTGATACCGGCAGAGATGTGGACAACCAGGCCACCGGCGAAGTCGAGCGCACCCATGTTACGCAGCCAGCCGCCCATACCCCACACCCAGTGGGCCAGCGGGTCATAGACCAGCGTCGCCCAGAGAATCAGGAAGAGCATAAACGCCTTGAACTTCATGCGTTCCGCCACGGCCCCAAAAATCAGCGCGGGGGTGATGATGGCGAACATCATCTGGAACGCCATAAACAGTAAATGCGGGATGGTGCCCGCATAATCCGTGTTCGGGACTGCGCCGACGCCATGCAGCCCGAGCCAACTGAGTCCACCGATGATGCTCCCGCCGTTCGGCCCGAACGCCAGGGTGTACCCGATCAGCACCCATTGAATACTAATGACGGCCAGCGCCATAATGCTTTGCATCATGGTGCCCAGCACGTTCTTCCGGCGAACCATGCCCCCGTAGAACAATGCCAATCCGGGAGTCATCAGCATCACCAATGCCGTAGACACTAATAACCAGCTGGTGTCACCGGTATCAATTTTCGGCTCCGTACCTTGTGCCATCGCGGCAAGAGCACAGCAGAGCGCACCGACGCTTACGACGGCCCGTCGCAAGGATGCATGGCTGAACAGGGTCTTCATGGTTGCAACCTCCTTACAGGTCAACATCCCTCTCCGAGGGAAGCAGTGTTGACTATAAGTTACAGTTGTCAAGTTACGCCATTATGACCCTATGTTGCGCGATTGTCTCGTAATGTTAAATGTATGTTTCGCAGGGGCAAGGACGAAACATACCGTATACAGTTGGCCATGAGTGAGAAATCCTGCGGAAATTCGGGGATTACGCGGCGCGGCGCGGCTGATAGGTGAGGGCGAATGGGATGCGCGGAGACCGGCGAGCGTGCAGCCATTCCTGCTGGATGAGCGTGAACACCACCCAGTCCGGTATGGGACCGGACGCATCGCCCGGGTACAACACGTTGTCACTTTGCAGCGGGGGAGCGCCGGGCGGGACGTGTAATTCGGTTTGCACGAATAGTAAGAAGCTCAACACCCGGCGTCTGTTGCGCTGCGCCAAGTAGAGGAAATAGGCCCAATCAAGTTGTCCACGTTGTCGATCGATGATCGATAAGCCATCGTACCAATCGGGACGGCCTTCCGTCAGTGTCAGCGCTTTGCGAAAGAGGGTATCCTCGGGGCCCATCATGCGAAAGTCGTAGCCGTACTGCTTCACCACCCGCGCATGCGACATGGTATCCGCGTCGATGCGGATGCCGCCACGAGATTCGACGATAAAATCAATCAAGGTGTCACCACACCATGCTTTGTACAACCAACGCTTTTCCGTATCCGCCGTTTGAAAACCGGCATGGGCGAGTGCGTCCAATGCCGGGCGAATCTCCTGCCGATTCAAAAAGATATCAAAATCCTTGGTACGCCGGTTACGACCCCACAGTACCACGGCCGTGCCGCCTCCAATTACATAGGGGAGTCCCAGCGCGTCGATGACATCACACGCTTCCCGCAATTTAGCAAAATCCGCTTCGACGACGTGCATTACGACTACCTCATCGGGAGTGTACCCTACCGAAATACATGACTGCACGCAAAATCTATCACACGAATACCCTAGTGTCGCGAGACGCGAGGAAGATTGAGGTGCCAATATATGGCCGCAAGGCGAATTACAAAAACGACGATTGCCCCCAGTATGACAGCTACCGTCACGGATATGCCGGCATGATATGCGAACCAGAGCGTCATGACACCGATCAAGCTGGCCAGCGCATACACCTCCTGGCGCAGCACCAGGGGTACTTCGTTCGCCAACACGTCGCGCAGCACGCCGCCACCTATGCCAGTCAACAAGCCGAGCAAGACCGTGGAGAGCAAGTTCAGATTATGCTGCAGCGCGACTTGGGCGCCGAGCACGGAAAAGATCGCCAGGCCGAGGGCATCAAACAGTTTGAGGATAAAGAGAAAGGAGGGTGTGGTTTTGAAGACGGGAAAAGCCGCCACCGCAAGCAGATAGCCCGCGAGCGCCGCATAGAAATACCGTGGATCGAGTAGGCTGGCGGGGAAGCGCCCGAGCATG
>DASXVL010000784.1:0-3022 GCA_036504255.1 Armatimonadota bacterium
CGCACCCCACACAAACTGTTCATGTTCTCACAACGCAACGCACATTAAACTCACCGGATCAACGTCCCATCCCCGCAACTCCTGACTAATCTTTGCTCATTGCGGGTACATCATGTATGATCGTTTCGCCACCATCATGATGCGATCAATGAGGAGTACAACGTTCTTGCCCGAAGTGGACATCCCCACAACTACCTACGCCAGCGCCGTGGACGCCTTGTCGTCCGCGCTCACGACAATATCCTTTGCGAATTACGACGAAGCCGCCGCCGTTCTCGGACCCCATGATTGTCACCTCCGTGCGATTGAGCGCGAGTTCGATGCCAACTTGATCTTGCGCGGGGCGACCTTAACGATTGAAAGCCGCGCGGGCCACGCGCTGCAAGTGCTCCATCTGATTGAAGAATTGCAACACACGGTCCGTCTTGGGCAACCGGTGACGCTCTCGGAAGTGCAGTATGCCGCCACGGCGGTGCATCACCGCCAGGCTGATCCCGGCGATGCCGTCTTTGCCGAGGTGCTGTTAACCACGCATCGGGGTAAGCAAATCAAACCGAAATCCGCGCATCAACGCGCGTATGTTGAGGCGATGCGTGTGGAAGACCTCGTCTTTGGCATCGGCCCCGCGGGTACCGGTAAAACCTATTTAGCGGTCGCGATGGCGGTGGCCGCGCTCAATGCTAAACTCGTGCAACGCATTATGCTCACGCGCCCCGCGGTCGAGGCGGGTGAACGGCTCGGCTTTTTGCCCGGCGATCTACAGGAGAAAATCAATCCCTATTTGCGTCCACTGTATGATGCTCTTTATGACATGATGGAAATGGAAAAAGTCGATCGCCTCTTGGAAAAAAAGGTGATCGAGGTCGCCCCACTCGCCTTCATGCGCGGGCGCACGCTCAACGATGCGTTCATTATTATGGACGAAGCGCAAAATACCACGCCCGAACAAATGAAAATGTTCCTGACGCGCCTGGGCTTTGGCTCCCGCGCCGTCGTCACCGGTGATATCACGCAAATCGACTTACCGATCGGACAACGTTCCGGCTTGATTGAAGTGCGACACATTCTGGAGGGCGTCGAAGGCCTGCGCTTTGTCAACTTCGACGACCATGACGTTGTGCGCCATCCGTTGGTGCAGCGTATCGTCAAAGCCTATGAAGCCCAACCGACGGGTCAAGCCCGAGGATCGCGTGTATGATGAAGCGCTCCAAGCTTCCCCATTGGCCACCGCGCTTTCCGGTAAAAATCGGATGGTTGCGTTGGCGTACGTTGTCCAAAGCGCTACTGGCGTTGCTGACCACGGCGCTCCTCACCACCATCATCTCCATGCATCTGGATTATTACCAGATCGGCTCACGCTTGGAGCAGTTCCGTGTCGGGCAACCCGCCCCGCGTGACGTGGTGGCGCGCTCGCTGGTGAATTGGGACGACGCTGCGGATACGCAGCGCAAACGTGATGAGGCCGCCGGTCGTGTGCCGACCTACTTTATTGAGGACACGCAGGCGGTGGTCAAATCCCGACGTACGCTGGATGCGCTCTTTGCCAGTATGACGAAAACGCCGGCGACCAGCAGTACGCCTACCGCTTCGACCGAGAGCAGCTTGCCTCGCGAGGTCCTGGCGGACGCGCATGCACTCGACGCAGCGACGCGTGAACGTGTGTACCAGACGGCGCAAACGATTCTCGCCGCCGTCATGCAAGCCCGCATCGAGGAAGGCCAGGAAAGCGAAGCCGCTCAACGCATCATCACCATGACGAAATCACTTGTGAACGATGCGCCACAACAACGCGTGATCATCACGCTCGCTCAGATGTCCGTGCGTCCCACCTGGGTGAAAGACGCGCTGACCACGCGCGTGCGGCAAGACGCTGCGCGCGAACAGATCCGTCCCGTGGTGCGTCAAGTGCGTACCGGTGAGGTCGTCATCCCCAAAGGCAGCCTGCTCACCGATCGCGATCTTACCCAGTTAACCGAGCTGCAATTATTGACACCGGCCCCGCTCACGCGCTTGCTGCCGCTGGCGCTTATGATGTTCTTCGCCGTGACGTCGCTCGGTATCTTTGTCCGTCAGTTCGCGCGTCCCCTGTACGATACCCCACGCAAAATGGCCTTGTTGTCCGGGCTGATCCTGGCGACCGTTTGGGCCTGCGTGACCCTGGGCGGGGAGCAGCACGAATCGATGGTCGCGCTGATGGCGATTCCGGCGGGCAGCATGGCCATCGCCGGCTTACTTGGCGTACCGACCGCCATTGCCGCGACAATGCTCTTGAGCATGTCGGCAGGGCTCGCCGCCGACCACCAGTTTAGTATCATTTTATTGACCATGGGCAGTGCACTCGCCGGCATTATGGCCGTCACCGCCATTTGGCCCGCCAGTCGTGCCATCCCCGCAGTCTTTTCGCTTTTCGTTGTCAACCTGGTGCTGCTCGTCGGTGTGGAATCGATCTTACCGGGTGGGGGCTTCGACGCGCTCTGGCCGCAAATTTGGCAGCTTTCGCAATCCGCTGGCGCCGGGGCGCTCGGCGCAACCTTCATTGCTGTGGGCGCCATATATATCTTGGCGCGCCCGTTCGGCATCACCACCCATTATCGATTAATGGAACTATCCAATCCGAATGAACCCTTGTTACGCAGAATGATGCTGGAAGCACCCGGTAGTTATCATTCGAGTGTAATGGTCGCCAATATTGCAGAAGCGGCGGCTGATGCGGTGGGCGCCAATGCCCTGTTGACACGTGTCGCCGCGCTCTACCACGACGTCGGCAAGATCAAGCGTCCCGGCTTTTTCGTCGAGAACCAGGCGCCGCTGGGCATTGAGAACATGCACCAGCGGCTCTCTCCGAAATTGTCATATCTCATTCTGACCAGCCACGTCAAAGAGGGACAAGAGATCGCCAAAGAGTACAAGTTACCCGAAGAGGTGATCTCCATTGTCCGCGAGCACCACGGCACCACGCTGGCGGCCTATTTCTACCATCGGGCGGTCAGTGAAGCGGGGGATGCGCAGGTTCCCGAGCATG
>DASXVL010000785.1:0-3210 GCA_036504255.1 Armatimonadota bacterium
GCTCCTTCGGAGCTAAGACAGCAAGGAATTGTGCAGTTACCCCTAATCAAGTGTCCCCGAAGTAACCTGTGATTTAGAAAAAATCGTCTCCCCAACAATGCCGTCCAAGCATTCAACGCGTACATGATTCACTTTAACCGAACGGTCTTCCCGGCAGCAATGAATTCCACATGCCCATCCACAAAACTGGCGATGAACCCGCGCGGTTTTGTCAGCTCTTCGACATTATAAGGTTCGGCTTCCGTGTCAATCATTCTCACGGCAACGTGACGCGCGGAATCGATATCCGCGACAGACGATATCAGCATATTGGGTCGTACGCTATCAGCGGTAAGAAGTAAGTGAGAGAGTTCCGGCAGGTCAGCAAACGATTTGCCGGCGATATGGCGATTGAAGCCATATCCGAGATCGCGGTGAAAGGGCTTTTTTTCCAACGGACAGACCAGGAGATCAGACTTCTCGACAACATAACCGGATATATTTGACCACCCTTGCGGTAGACGCTCACCATGATCTTGCGCATACATCAGGAAAGTCATGGCAAGCTGGCACTGGTTGTTCAAGCATTGATTCGTTGGGTAATTCGGCCGCGCTTGCGAGAAGACCACGAAAAGCAGCGGTATAAAGGCAATACCGGTCAACGCCCTCACGACGTTAATGCGTCGGTTGGAGACCGAACCGCTGATCCCATACAAGAAAAAGCCAATGAGCGGGCAGATGATGCCAGAGAGTAGAAGAATTACAAAAGGATCCGGCACCCGCCAGGTTACGTGCCGCGCATCAAGATAATCGGCAAGCAATCCCCCACCCAAAAACATGACCAATGCCAGACAGATTATATCGAGGCCGATTATGAGGAATGCTACCCCTAGACGAGAGAGCAGGGGATGCTTGGCCGGCCTGGAATGCGCAGACATATTGTCCAAATTGTAGGGTCTCCTCAAGTGTTATTGTACCATACTGCTGCGTCTGGAGTAGACGCGCCTGCTGGTCCGAAGACTGCTCCTCTGACAGAGCATTTTTATCGTTCAGGAGATCACATACCCCTCTTCATCCGTCTTCAGCAACCCTTTGGTACAATCAAGCAGCACCAGGATATTTCCCCACGGGTCGCGCACCACGACGCATTTGCCGATGGCGATATCAAACGGTCCGGCAACGATGGAACCCCCAGCGGCTTGAAAGCGCTCAGCGGCTTCCACCGCGGACTCCACCTTGATATCCGTCTCCGGCGCCTCATCGCTCTGCCGGAGCACTAATTCCGTCACGCCGTCCCCCAAAGCAAGTCCGGCTGCCTGCTCCGTGCGCCAGACGAGCACGTGCCCCAAGACATCGCGGTAAAAATGCAGTGCGGATTCCAGGTCATTGACGGGAAGGCTGATGCAGTCTATCCGGCTGAAGAGTGGTTCTGTCATGCGTATTGCCTCCTAATAGCCACCTCGCTCTTTGGATTTCGCAAAGTCGGCGGCGGCCAGGTCATGTTTCCCCTGGCGTTCGTAGAAATCTCCACGGTCTCGATAACACCAGAAGAGGTCAGGGCGCAGCTTGATGGCAGTTGTAAAATCGGCCTCTGCCAGATTGTAATTACCCTGTTTCTCGTAGAGCCGACCTCGGTCCAGGTAGGAGTACCACTGCCCTTTCGGGTCGAGAGTTATTGCAGTCGTGATATCGGCCATGGCTTGATCATATCTGTTTTGACGCTCGTAAAAGTTAGCGCGACTCGCATAAGCGTTTGCATCATTGGGGTTCCGCGTGATGGCGGTATTATGATCGGCTTCCGCCAAATCAGCCCGCCCCTCTTTCAGATAGAACTCCGCACGAGCGCTATAGGCGTACACGCTCCCAGGCTTCGACTCGAGAGCAGCGGTGTAGTCGGCCTCAGCCAGATCGGGCCTGCCTTGTTTCACATAGGCTTCCGCACGTTTTAGATGGGCGAATGGCTGGTTATTATCCGGAAAGTTCCAGGTGTCTTTGGGGTTCAATTCGAGGGATTTGGTAAAATCAGCCACTGCCAGGTCATATTGCTTCCGACTTGAATAATGCAAGCCACGATTCGCGTAGGCCAGTGGTTCTCTGGGGTTCAGCCTGATGGCGGTAGTGAGATCGCTCATGGCTCGATTTCTTGGGCCGTCTATTGAGCCGTCTACCGTGCAGGTTATCCCACGACATAGGTAAGCCCGGGCATTCCATGGGTTCAGCCAGGTGGCGATAGTACTCAACTTGACGGCAACCGAGAAACGAGCCATCGCCGGGTCCCACCGTTTCTCATTCCAACTGGAAACACCCTGGTAGAATAGGGACATGGCAATGAGAGATAACACGTGCGACACCATCACCATGAGGACGATGACGCCAAGCAGGATAAGCGGAAGCCTCGATCGCCATTTACGCATGCGCATCCTTTCGACAACACGTGATCCGGCGTATGAAAATAGCGGATGGTACCAGATATAATGCTACGACGGGTAGGTCGAGAAGTCAATTGGCAGGTTGTTGAATGCCACCAGTTGAACAGACTGGGCAACGGCGAAACCGTTGCCCAGTCATCATTGCCAGAGCGACCTCCACAGATTACTGGTCCAGGGTAATGCCGTATTTCTGCCCCAGGAAGGCCTCGATGGTATGGGCGTCCGTGCTGGAGAGGGCGGAGGAGTACCAGAGCATTTCGGCGATGTCGCCTTGCAGGTTGCGGGTGGTATTCAGGAGTTTCGACTGCATGGCGATGCTCACCGGGCCGCTGCTCCCTGTGCGGGTGGCACTTTCGTCGATCTCGGCGGCGGTGAATTGGGTGAGCGCATAGCTCGAGGTGCTGGAGACCACCTGCGCGCCATTCAACCGCACCACATTGGTGGAATAGCCCGCCACGCCGAACTTGATGACACCGGTATAAATCACATAGGCCGACCCTTTGCTATGGGAGTAGGTGACCCGGCCGTAGTCGTACACGCCAGGTTTATGCCAGAGCGACCCCGCGTCATTGATGTCGTATTCGAAGACATAGCCACCCAACCCGGCTTCCGGCGTGCCGAAGTCGAGCAGGTTGGCCAGGGTATATGTCCGATCCGCGGTGCTTTTCACCACGGCGATGAAGGTGATACCCGTCTTGGTGTTGTCGGCGAAGAGGTAGTGGCTGCCGAGCATGAAGTTGTTGTTGACGCCATCGAAACGGATGACGGGGTAACCGTTGAGCGTGCTGTCAACATAGAGTGG
>DASXVL010000786.1:0-30996 GCA_036504255.1 Armatimonadota bacterium
GACTCAACACACCGGCGATGACCATCGCGAAAAACGCGATAAAGAAGGCCAGGCTGTTATGCCAGCCCGGATGTTGTTTTACCAGGCGACGCCCGTGGACGATGGTCAAGCTGATCAGGCCGAGAAAGATCGTCCAGATAAAGATGAAGGTCACAAATGTCGTGACGCCTTCAATCGTCGGCGTGAGCAGATTTTCCGCCTGCCCCTTGGCATTCATCTGCGTGGGCAAGAAGTATTCCAGTAGGAAATACGACCCGGCGAGGAACGTGCAGACGATGGTGAGCCATTTTTTCGCCTGTGGCGAGAGTTGGTGCAGCCCGGCCATAACGGCGACGAAGAGTACCGTGGCGAGGAGAATCACCAGCAGAAAGATCGGCGCGCTCTGAATCACCGTAAATTGTTGATAGATCCAATGGAAGACCCCAGGCATAAGGGTGGTGTCTCCTTTTCGAAGAAGCAATGTCCGCAGTTTGTGTCATGTGCTCGACACGAGCACACCGCACCGCCATGTCATAGTGTACAGGAAAAGATCGCTCGTCATGCGCGCGGAAAACATGGCGCCGATGCTCGCGACATGTGGGCGAACAGCGGCGTAGCTGCTTTGTACCCATCCGCGTCCGCACTTATTCCCGCCCCGCGCTTGGCACACCGGCGGGCCGTATGTATCAATGATAGCAAGTTTCGGCAGAAAGATCACACAGCCTTGTCATAATCTCGACCGCTAGCCATGGCAGGAGGAGATCCGTGCGGAGGCGAACGTACCACTCATTCGGTCATGAGGTTGGAGTGACTCCATGAATATCGCGTCCCGTTGGCTCGTGCTGCATCTGCTATGCCTGGCGCTGTGCCTGCCCGTCGTGGCAGCCTGGAACGGCCAGCCGTCCACGCAGAAAGAAAAAGTACGCACCTCGGAGGGGGTGTTCCTCCTCTTTTACCGCATCCCGGCGCAGCCGGCCGATTTGGCCATGCCGCTCTATAGCAAAGGCACGGTGGAGGAAACCTTCGTCTACCGCGTCCTCGACCGAAAACAACGTGACTTACTCTTCTTTGCTCGCGTGCGCATTACCTCTCCGCAGCCGGCGGCGACGGTGCGACAATTCTATCAGGATGCCTTGGGAAAAGACTGCGCGCAAAGCACCGACGCGAAAACCGGCGAGATGACGTTGACCGTGGGCACGAAGGAACTCTTTCGCCTGGTGGTCATCTCACCGAAGGACACGGGGTGCGCGATTCGCCTGGAGCGCATGCACACGTACAACATCCCGGCGCGCGTGTATACCGATAGTGAGCAGCGCGTGATCTCGCTACTGCAGGCGGTCGGCGCGGCGTACGGGCAGGCGGGGCGCGTGCGCTACACCCTGCAACAGCAGGCCATCGTCCCGGGGGCAACGCCCGGCCAACAGCCGCACCAGCTCACGTGGACCGTCGATTATCGTCGCCCGGCGCAATTGCAGGTGACCGCGGCGGTGGGCGATACCATCGGCCTGCGACTGACGACGGAGCAGGGCACGCGGAAGGTGGTGCGCGAGGGCGAGGTGACTGAGGTGGCCTCGCCGGTGTTGCGTATTCATCAACAGCGTGGGAACGACCAGATTCGCCCGCTGAACGGCAAGATCGTCATCGATGATGTGCCGGAACTCGCCGAAGACCCCGTGGCCAACCTGATGCTGGGTGAATCGTTCGTCACGCCGCTGGTGGACACGTTGGCGATGCGTGCGGTCCCCGGCAGCGCCGGCCGGCAGTCGGAAGTCACCCTCACCTATCCCGATAACAACGAGACCGTGCACCTGATTATTGACCTCCAACGAAAAACGATCGTCCGCGCTGACACGACGATTGCCACCGAGGGGCGCCCGTCGATGCGTGTCGTGCGCACGTACGCCAACCTGGTGCTTGACCCTCCCACCATTGCCACGCCGACTGCCGAGACACAGCCCGAATCATTGCCTTCCTTATTCACGCCGCTGCGGTGATCGGCCTATGACCCTTGCGTATGCCCAGCAGCATTACCGCTGGAACTTCACCTTCTGGGTGGTCGAGACGTCGTCGTGGATGTTTGCGACGGCGTTCATTGACAGCACCACGGTCTTGCCGGTGCTGGTGCAAGCGCTGGCCGGCTCGCCATTCTTGGCCAGTGTAATTATCAGCATCCGCTATGCCGGGCAAGGCTGGCCGCAGCTCTTTGCCGCGAGTATGGTGTCGGGGAAGGTGACGCGTAAGGCCTTCTTTATCCTCTCCGTGATCCCCGGTCGGCTGCTCCTCCTCTGGCCTATGCTGCTCTTGTTGGGCGGGGTCACGCAACCGAGAGTGATCATGCCCGCGATCCTCTTGGCCTACCTCGCTTTCTGGATCAGTGAAGGGTTTTCCATCGTCCCCTGGGTGGATATGATCGGGAAAACCGTGCCCGCCACGCGGCGCGGGCGCCTCTTTGGCGCCATGTACGCCATCGGAGGCCTGCTGGGCATCATCGCCGGCCTCTCGATACGATTTTTGCTGGCCAACCGTCCATTCCCGGCGAATTATGGCATGCTCTTCCTGTTGGCGATTGTGGGGCTGTCACTTTCGACCGCGTCCATCCTCTTATTACGCGAGCCGCCCAGCCCACCGGAGGAAGAACGCTACTCGACCTGGGCGCTCATCAAAGATATTCCGAACCTGCTGCGCGCCATGCCGCAATTTCGCCTGCTGGTCATGCTGCAGGCGCTCTTCGGCTTCTCCGTATTGCCTGCGCCCTTGTATATCTTGCTCGCTTCCGCGTCGTTGCAGCACCGCGCAGGCGTGGCAGCGGGCAGCGCGGCGCAGAGCATCGGCGTCGGCGTATTCCTCGCCCTGCAGACAGCGGGCATGATTATCGGGAACGTCTTGTGGGGCTATATCAGCGACCGCTTCGGCAATCGCTTGCTCTTGCGCGTGCTGGCGATTGCGCATACCTTCGTCCCGCTGACCGCGCTGCTGGCGGGCGTCCTCGCTGCACACGACGCGACGACGCGGGTGCTCTACCTGACCTTTGGCGTGACATTTTTCGGCTACGGCGGTTTACTCGGCGGCACCTGGATGGGGGTGACCAATTTTCTGCTGGAACTGGCGCCCGCGCATGACCGCCCCGCCTACATCGCCGTGACCAATGCCTTGAATATTCCTGCCATTATCTTGCCCCTGCTCGGCGGATTGCTGCTGCGGCCGCTCGGGTATACCGTGATCTTTCTTATCGCGGCCGCCTTCCTGCTCTATGCCGCCATACTGACCCGTCATTTAGTGGAACCGCGCGCCTCGCTGGCGCGCGTACATCATCCGCCACCCAAGCCCGGGGAGGGCGCGTGAATTTGTCCTCAACATTAGCAGGCGATCACTCTGCCATAGCGAAGAATTAAAGAAGAGAAACTATACACATTCGGTCCAGAACATGGCTTGATGAGACGAGGCCCTATGACGCTAGATCTAACGCCCGGTACGATTATCACGCTGGATGGCTTCCCCTACCGCGTGGAGGAGCACTCGACGTTTCATGACGTCGATTTCCGCCTTGACCTTGTGCGCATCGTGGGACATACGCCGGCGCACGAGCGCTGGCTCGTCGCCGCGTTGCCGGAACCCTACCTGATGCTCATGCAGCGCATGGAGCAGGATTGGTTGTCGCCCCCGCTCACCAGTATCGCCCACGACGGCGAGCTCTTCGTCAACATCTATCAAGGTGGCGGCTACCGTATGCGGCGAGGCAACGCCGGACGTTCGAAAGAAGGGCGCGTGGACTATGCGCTCTTTCGTGCGAATTCCGGACGTGTCATCTTGACGGTGGGGCGCAATGAAGAAATTGAGGCGTGGATTGGCGCGACCATCCCGTCTGATGCCGTGAAATTGCCCAAAGACGCCACTAAGGGACAGGCCAACGGGTAATCCCCGTGTGCGCCGGCGGGGGTTACCTTACGTCTAATGGTGGTCATTTTTGGGCAATATGAGAATGAGGAAGACCACAGAGACCGGTTTCTCCGCTACGCATCCAAAATGAAAATGCGATGAAATTGGTATAAATCATCGAACGGGTGTTCTCGTGCGGGTGAAATGTTGCTATAATGTGGTGCCACGGGCGGGTTGTGCCGCTGTTGAGGAGGACGAGGATTGGCAAAGTATTACCGTTATATATTCGTACTGGTTATCCTGGCGATCGGGGGCTTTTATCTGCTCTCGAATAGTCAGCACGCGGCCAAGACGGCAGATCTGAAAACGTCGGAGTTTATCACGAAGCTCCGGGACGGCGAAATTAAAACTGTTGACATTCAGGGAACGCAAATTTCCGGAGACCTGCGCAAACCGGGACCGAACAAAGAAACGAAGTACATCACGCATTGGGTTGCCGATCAGGAACTCCTGATGGCGCGCGTTGATGACGCCCATACCGCACAGCTGAACCAGGCCGAAAAGCAGTTCAGCTATGACGTGAAGCAGGGGCGCGTGTCGGAAAGCGTACTCTGGAACACGTTGAGCATGGTCGTGATGGCCGCGCTCTTCATTGGCTTCTGGATGTTCATTATGCGTCAGGCGCAATCCGGCGGGAACCAGGCCATGTCCTTCGGGCGTAGCCGGGCCAAGCGCATCTCCGATACCGCGCTGCGCGTGACTTTCGAAGACGTCGCCGGTGTCGAAGAAGCGAAGCAGGAGCTCATGGAAGTCGTCGACTTCCTGAAAAACCCGAAAAAATATTCGTCGCTCGGCGCGCGTATTCCTAAAGGCGTGTTGTTGCTCGGCCCTCCGGGGTCCGGCAAAACGCTGTTGGCTCGCGCGGTGGCCGGTGAGGCCGGGGTGCCCTTCTTCCACATCAGTGGTTCCGACTTCGTGGAAATGTTCGTCGGCGTGGGCGCGTCCCGTGTCCGCGATCTGTTCGAGCAGGCGAAGGCGCACAAACCGTGCATCATCTTCATCGACGAAATCGATGCGGTCGGTCGTCAGCGCTTCGCCGGTGTCGGCGGTGGCCATGACGAACGCGAGCAGACCTTGAACCAGTTGCTGGTGGAAATGGACGGCTTTGAAGCGAACGGTGGGGTCATCCTCATCGCCGCGACCAACCGGCCTGACGTCTTGGACCCGGCACTGCTGCGCCCAGGTCGTTTCGACCGCCGCGTCGTAGTGGACCATGCCGACCTGAAGGGCCGCCGCGCCATTCTCGACGTGCATGCCAAAGGCAAGCCCGTCGCAGCCGATGTCTCATTGGATGTGCTGGCCCGCCGCACGCCGGGCTTCTCCGGCGCCGACCTGGCCAATATGTTGAACGAGGCGGCGTTGATGGCCGCACGCCAGAATCGCTCTGCCATTGGCATGGACGATATGGAGAACGCCATCGACCGTGTCATCGCCGGACCGGAGCGGAAGAGTCGGCTCATCGGTGATAAGGAAAAGAGCATCATTGCCTACCATGAAGTCGGCCATGCCCTGCTCGCTGAACTGTTGCCGAATGCCGACCCATTGCATAAGGTATCCATCCTGCCACGCGGGCAGGCGCTGGGCTACACGCTCAGTCTCCCACTGGAGGATAAATACCTGACATCGCGCAGTGAACTGATGGATGACATCACGGTCATGCTCGGTGGCCGCGCCGCGGAAGAACTCGTCTTCGGCGAGATTACCACCGGGGCAGGCAATGACATCGAACGCGCGACGGCGGTCGCCCTGGCGATGATCACGCAATACGGCATGAGTAAGGACTTGGGTCCGCGCGTACTGGGCAAGCACCAATCGCAGGTCTTCCTGGGTCGTGACATGATGGAAAACCGCGACTACTCGGAGCAAACCGCGCAGCGCATCGACGCCGAGGTCCAGCACATCATCGACGAGTGCTATGCCCGCGCGAAAGAGATCCTGCGTAACCATGCGGAGCCGGCGGCACGGGTTGTTGCCCAACTGCTTGAGTCAGAAAGCATGGGTTCTGAGGAAGTCCGCGCGATCCTGTATCGCGACAAACCGGAAGCCATCGCAGTGCCCGCCACCGTGTAAACGGGAAAGACGCTTGCGCCACAGTCAACGGGCCCTGATGCTGCTTAAGGCATCAGGGCCCGTTTTGTATGCCATCTTAGCTAAATTTTTTTCCCTGCAGATAGACGAACCGTGCAACAGAAATAACGAAAAAGAATTCAATGATGACAGCTATACAAGTATGGTAACACGGCGAAGTGGGAATTTTCGTCAGGTAATTGATGACCCCAAATAACACCGCAGCAAAAGCGGCGAGTAGGAAAAACGCGATTATTGCTTTATAATTCCATGCTAGCTGTCTGTTCTCTTGGCGTAACCAGTTTTCCCAGCCAAGTGGGTCACCGAAGACATGGCGTTGATTATAACCGAAGGCAGCATTGATTTTTTCTTCCAACTCCGTGAGGTAGATCCCAGCGCGCATCATCCGTGCTACTTCCCCAACCCATATTATTAAAGCGATGGAACAGATGGGGGGGATCAGCCAGAAAAAAACCATTTCTGCAAGAAACGGGTAACGGTCCCATAAATTAAAGGCTGCGGCAAAGAGCGCGGCAAGTGCGGCGACACCGAAGTTCAGCACAGACTGCTGCAATTTCATCGCATCTAGGCTCTCCTGGCGGATAGAGCGATATTCCTCCATGATGACTTTGAGCCACTCTTCATTAGTCCTACCACGATGTCTATTTACCATTTGAGCTCCTAATCCAGGGGATAGCGCACAGTGAGGAAAACGGCATCCTCTCATATAATACTATGAAATTCTGAAAGCAGCATAAGATGAGGGCATGCAGATATAGCGACACACTCTTCATTACCTTGCTCTATACCGAACAAATGTGCTAGACTCCTGGGGATGACTCCACCGTCAGTGCCGCCATCACTCGCCGGGTATTGGCAACAGCTCCGCAAGCCGCTGGAGCTGGAGCTGGCCCGCGCCTGCCCCGATACCGCCGTTGCCGGCGCCAGCATCGGCGTCTATGCGCGCCTCTGGGCGCAACGGCTGCAGGGCGGTAGCGAGGACGACGCGCGGCTGGCGCAATCCATCGCCCGCGGCCTGCGCGATTATCCGAGCATGCCCGTGGCGGAACGCCGCCGCCGGGCGATGGCCGCCATTGACCTGCTCAACGGGCGGGAACACACGCCGCCGCCGCTAGTGCTCCCGACGCGTCCCCCGGCCAAAAAACGCACTCCACCGACGGCACCCAGCAAACCACGCGAAACGCCGCCGCTCCCCTTGCCTGTCGGGCATGAATTGCTGGAAATGCCCATCGAACAGCTCGCGCCACGCGCCAAGTGGCCCAAGCTGCTCGCGGTGAAGCTCGGGCTGGAAACCGTGCGCGACCTGCTCTACCATATCCCGCGCGACTGGGTCGAGATTACCGCCATCGATGCGGCAGAGGATGGCATGCGCGCCGCCTTCGTCGGGACGGTGGTCCGTCGCGAATACGATCGGCTGCACTCACGCACCGCCCCCCATCCGCTCTACAAATACACGTTGACGATCACCGATGATACCGGCGAAGCCTGGGTCTCTGCCATTACCATGGAACCAGCGCGCGCTGGCGGGCAAAGACCGTCCTGGAGTCCGAATAAACTGCTCTTTCGCCCTGAACAACGCGTCTTCGCGCTCGGCAAGGTCGACCGCACCGGCAAGATCATTGAGTTGCAAATGGAGGATATCTTCGAGGTGTCCGCGGCGGAAGCTGCCGAACTGCAACCCGGCGCGAAAGTGCCCATCTACCCGCTCACCAATGGCGTCTTCCAGAGCCAGGTGCATCGTGCCGTGCTGCGCGTGCTGGCGGCGCTCAACACCAGCGCATCCGCCAATGCCATTATGGATTCGCTGCCGCTGAATATCCGTGAGGAATACGGCTTGCTCCCCTTGCTCGACGCCTTGCAGGAGTTACACCGCCCATCCACGTCTACCCGGCACGAGTTGGCGCGTAAACGGCTGGCCTTTGAAGAGTTCCTTATACCCCAACTCATTCTGGCGCGCCGGCGCTGGGAGCAGCACCATACGCAGGAAGCACCCGCGTTCGCCGCGCGCGAATCGCTGCCCGACCTCGTCGCACGCCTGGTGCCGTTCGAACCGACCCCAGCGCAAGTGCGCGTGTTGGCGGAAATTGAGGACGACCTGCGCAGCCCGCGCCCGATGCACCGGCTCTTGCAGGGCGATGTCGGCTCCGGCAAGACGCTCGTCGCCGCCGGCGCGCTGGCCTTCGCCGTGCGTTCCGGACAGCAGGCGGCCATCATGGCGCCCACGGAGATCCTCGCCGAACAGTTATTCATCGTGCTCTCGCATTTACTCACGCCATTGGCGATGCGTCCCGTACTGCTCACCGGATCGCTGCCCCCCGCCGAGCGTCGCGCCGCGTTGCAGGCCATCGCCAGCGGCGCCGCGCACATCGCCGTCGGCACGCACGCGCTCATTCAGGACGGGGTGGTGTTCCACAACCTCGGCCTCACCATCGTGGACGAGCAGCATCGCTTCGGCGTGCGCCAGCGCGCCACGTTGCGCAACAAGGGTTTGACGCCGAACGCGCTCATCATGACCGCCACGCCCATCCCACGTACGCTTTCCCTCACCGCGTACGGCGACCTCGATACCTCCGTGCTCGACGGCATGCCGCCGGGACGACACCCGGTCGAGACGCGTTGGCTACCCACGGAGGCCTTGCCCGAGGCCTATCGTTTTCTGCGCACGCAAATCAGCGCGGGGCGACAGGCCTACGTGCTCTGCCCATTGGTGGAACAATCGGAGATGCTGCAAGCCGACGCCGCCATCGATATGGCAGAGGAACTGCGCCGCCGCTTTCCGGACTTCCAGGTCGGACTCTTGCATGGACGCATGCGCCCGGAGGAAAAAGATGCCGCAATGCAGGCATTCCGCAGTGGAGATACGCACATACTCGCCTGCACCACCGTGGTCGAGGTCGGCGTTGACGTGCCCAACGCCACCGTCATGCTCATCCATAACGCCGAGCGCTTCGGGTTGGCGCAATTGCACCAATTGCGCGGGCGCGTTGGGCGCTCCTCGCACCAGTCGCATTGTCTGCTCGTCACTCATCCGCGCTTCAACCCAACCGTGCAGGACACGGAAGAGTTGCCCGCGCGAAAACGCCTGCGTATCATGTTGCAGGAGCAAGATGGCTTTGCCATCGCCGAAGCGGATCTGGAAATCCGCGGGCCCGGCGAATATCTGGGCACGCGCCAGAGCGGTCTGGTGGATTTCAGTATCGGCAGCCTCGTGCGCGACGGCGCCTACCTCGAACAAGCGCACGCCGCCGCCCATGCCATCATCGCCGACGATCCCAGCCTTGCCTCTCCCGCCCATGCGGAACTCCGCCGGCGCGTGCAACGGCTGAAAAGCCATGTGGATGCGGTGTAGCGCGCAGGGGCGTGGCGTGCGGATGTTGCACAGGCATGGGGAAAAGGTATCGTTTGGTCGTCACACGGGTATATCTCATGGTGATACCCTGAAAGATGTCCTATCCGTTTCCGAATATATTTGTCTGTTATAGTGTCAAATACGCAGGAACTTGCCTGGCACAAAAGGAATTAGTAGTCTCTTCAGAGGTCGAAGACGCATGGTTTTTCAGCCATATACCACGGGATATCTCATAACGACCACCGAAACGGTGCTTTTCACGGGAAAGCGCATGTCACCGTTTTGGTTGAGTGTGTTCACCGGCCTGGCTATTATGTTGGCCATCGCCGGTGGCGTTTCGCTATTGGTCTGGATGCGGACCGTGGGGTATTCGGGACAACAAGATCTCCTGCAAACGTTTTTGGGTATGGTGGCCCTGCTCGTGACCTTCCTGTTCCCTGCCAGCCTGGCGATCCGCTACTATCTCCATCTAGAGAACCCCATTACCATTTATCGCTCGTCGATTCGGGAAATCCACGCGAAAGGTTCGATGCTGGTGCTCTGGGCGACCAGGGGAAATAGCGCGCGTATCATCCGCCTCGCCTTCAATACGCGCAGTCCGGAAGAAGCGAAGAGCATACGCTCGAACCTTGCCGTGCGTGCGCATGGGCGCTTGCGTGTCTACCCCATCACCTTCTTGCCGAAGAAATTCATCACGGCGGATACGTTCGACGGAGAAGAGCTGCTCGCGCGGCTCACGTCGTAACGGCGTCGTCCACGTTGAGGCGTTCCGCCAGCCGGGTAAAGCGCTCTTGCTGGCGTTCATTGCGCACCGCGAGGCGAATGGCCCGTTGGCTGCCGAGGATGATTGCGAGCTTTTTGGCGCGCGTGAGGGCGGTATAGAGGAGATTGCGCTGCAGCAAGAGATAGTGCTGCGTGTGAAAGACGAGTACCACCGCCGGATACTCGCTCCCCTGTGATTTGTGTACGGTCAGCGCATAGGCGAGTTGTATTTCATCGGCATCCTCAAACGCATACTCCACTTCCCGCTCGGGGTATTCCACCACAAACTGTTTCTCTTCCAGGTCGATGTCGCGAATATAGCCGATGTCGCCGTTGAAGACTTCTTTCTGATAATTATTCACCGTCTGGATGATGCGGTCGCCACAGCGCAGTGTTTTTTGTCCGCGGGAGAACTCCGTCACGCCGAGTTGCGCCGGGTTGAGCGCCGCCTGTAATTGCCCGTTGAGGTGGATGGCGCCTAGCGTGCCGCGCTGCATGGGGGTGAGTACCTGCACTTCCTCCCGTGCGTAGCCAAGCGCGGGCAGGCTGCGGCACACCACGTCGCAGACCTTTGCCGCCGCGACGAGCGGGTCGTCCTGGCCGATGAATAAGCAGTCGGCGGAGCGCCATTGCTTGGTCGGCGGCAGGTTGGGCATCTCGCCGTGGTTCACCTTGTGCGCGTTTGTGATAATGGTGCTCTCCGCCGCCTGGCGGAAGACCTCGGTCAGGCGCACCACCGGTACCTTCCCGCAGCCGATAAGGTCGCGCAAGACATTGCCCGCGCCCACGCTGGGCAATTGGTCGGCGTCGCCCACGAGAATGAGCTGGGCGCCCGCGGGCAGCGCGCGAATGAGCGAGTAGGCCAGATAGAGATCGACCATGCTCACCTCGTCCACGATGAGCGTATCGCAGTCGATGGGGTTCTCCGCATTGCGCTTGAAGGTGAAGGAGGACGGATCGACCTCCAGCAGGCGGTGCACCGTCTGCGCCGGATAGCCGGTCACCTCGGCCAGCCGCTTCGCCGCGCGACCGGTGGGGCTGGCGAGCACCACCGTACGCCCGCGACGCAGGTGCGCCTGCAAGATGGTGCGGGTGGTGGTGGTCTTGCCGGTGCCCGGTCCCCCGGTGAGGATCATCATGCGGCTGCGCAACGCTTCCACCACCGCGTCGTGTTGCAGCGCGGCCAGCGTGACCTGCAGCTCGGTGCACACGCTCCCGACGTAGCCCTCCAGGTCCTCGGGCAACCAGGGCGCGTTGTGCTCTTCGTGGAGGAGTTTGCGCAGGTGGCGCGCCAGGTTCAGTTCCATGAGGAAGACCGATTTGAGGTAGATCGGCAAGCGCGCCGGGTCTTCCGTGTCGCGAATGAGCAATTGCGCGCGTACCAGGCGTTCCACCGCCGCCAGCGCCATCTCCGGCGTCGGGTCATCCGTGGGCGCGGTAGCGTCGCCCTCCGGCGGGCTGGCGAGCAGTTCCGTGGCCGTCTGCGCGAGTTGCGCTTCCGGCAGGAAGCAGTGCCCCTGCTCGTTCGCCGTGCGTAACGTGAAAAGTACCCCCGCCTCGATGCGCTCCGGCGTGTTGCGCGCCAAGCCGAGTTGCTGCGCGATGCGGTCGGCGGTCTTGAAGCCGATGCCGAAGACATCCTGCGCCAGCCGATACGGATTGGCGGAGACCACCTCGATGGCGCGGTCGCCGTAGGTGCGATAAATCTTCGCCGCGTAGGTCGCGCTGATGCCGTGGCCTTGCAGGAAGAGCATGATATGGCGCACCTCATACTGCTCATCCCACGCCTGCTTAATCCACTCCGCCTTCTTTTTGCCGATGCCCGGCGCTTCCTGCAGCCGCTTCGGGCTCTTCTCGATGACGTCGAGGGTATCCAGCCCGAAATAGGCCACCAGAATTTTCGCCGTGCGCGGCCCGATGCCGTGAATGAGTCCGCTGCCCAGGTACTTTTCCATGGCGGCGGCGGTGGCCGGTTTCTGAATAATGTAGCGCTCCACACGGAACTGTGGCCCGAACTGCTTATGCGTCTCCCAGCGCCCCGACAGGTGCAGCGACTCGCCCAGGATGGGGTTGATGAAGGTGCCGAGGATGGTCAGCGTTTCCCGATCGAAGGTGCGCACGCGCGCCACGGTAAAGCCGTTCTCTTCGTTATGGAAGGTGATCGACTCCAAGCTGCCGTCGAGAAACGACAAGTCGCTGTCGTCCGTCGAGCGGGCGGCATCACCAAAAAGGCGTCCGGATTCAGCAGGTGGGCGTGACATGAGTGCAATTACCTTACCCGTGGACGGGGATAGCTACTCATTCCCCACGAAGGACGGGGAATCCTGTTGCCGGGGAAGCAGCGATTAGCGTGAAGCGAGTAACCGCTCGCGGTCAGCGTCAGGCAGCATACTGTACCTGGGCGCCGGCGACCACGCGGTCGCGGAAGTAGCGGCTGAGGTCGTTGGGGGTGCGGAAGTCGGCTTCTCGGCCGATCAGCTCGGAGAACTCCAATTGCATGCGTATGAGTTCGAAGAGGCCGGGAATATGTTCCGGCTCAAATTCGACCAGCACATCGACATCGCTCTCCGGGCGAAAATCTTCCCGGATCACGGAGCCGAAGAAGGCGAGTTTGCGGATATGATGTCGCCGACAAAACTCGGCGATCTGTGATCGGTCGACCTGAATGCGTAGGCCCATGATTTTGACCTCGTGACCTATTAGACCAAATGCCCGGTAGCGGTGCGAGGCATGCCGATCATGGCGATAGGCACCGTGATCGGCATGCCTCGGCTGGCAGAGCGTCTCGTGAACGACCGCGCGCCTGGGGACAAGGCAGGGCGCTCCCGGCCTGCCATACAAGAAAACGCTCTTTCTTCGGTGTAGCGCGCGCCCGCTGTGGCGCGCCTGTGGTGCCACCGTATCCGTGCGGCGAAAGGGAGCCGGGTGCTAACTTGGGAACGCTCTGGCGCTCTCGCAGGCACGGGTCGGTCAGCGAGACAGGCGCGCCACAGCGGGCGCGCGCTACGAGCTCTTTCCACAGCACTGTGCCGGAATGGTAGTCACTGTTTGGAACAGGGCGCGAGCCCGGCAGTGCTTGGGTATGAAAAAGACGGCCGAGCTCTTGCCCTGTTCCAAACGGTGACTATCCGTAAAAGACACATCTCCCGTTTTCTCCCTGCGCGCAACCGGCACACTCGATGCGGTCGGCTTCCAAACCGTGCTGTGTTTGCCACAGGGCATAGGCCCGCTACCTCTCGGCTGACCCCGTTCCCCTGACAGGATGCCGGACGGGTGGTATAATGCGGCCAACGTTATACTGGGGATGGTTGCGTGAAACTCACTTATCTTGGTACCGGGAATGCGTTCGCGCCGTGCCGCCGCTGGTCCTCATTACTGGTCAACGGCTCGGTCCTTTTCGACGCCGGTCCCAGCGCGTTGTACAGCCTGAAGCAACTCGGGGTGGACGCGACGGGCATTCGCCACATCTTTCTCAGCCATTTCCACGCTGACCACTGCTTCGGCCTGCCCTTCTTGCTGTTGGAATATTATTTCCTGGCGAAGACGGACGCGCCGTTGACCCTCGTTGGGCCCGTGGGGGTGGAGGACTACGTGCGCCGTCTGCTCGCGCTGGCCTACCCTGAAGTGGCGGAGCGACCCTGGCCGCGTCCAATCACCTTTGTGGAAGCGCAGGATGGCGATACGCAGACCGTTGACGGCCTGACGTTCACCGCCATACGCGTGGAGCACGTGCCCCAGGTGCTCGACTCTTTCGGATACCGTGTGCAATTTTCTGATGGTGTGCTCGCCTACTCTGGTGACGCCGCGCTTACCGAGGCACTGTGGACGCTGCTCGACAGGGCGCAGGTCTGCGTGCTGGAGGCCGCCTCGCAAGAACACTCCGCCGTGCACCTCGGCCTGCAGGCCATGCGCGCCATCGTCGCGCGCGTGCCGGCCGGCACCGCCATCCTGCTCAACCACCTCGATGTTCCGGATGCCGAGCCCTGGCGTGACCTACCGGTGATTGTGCCGGAGGACCTCGCCACCTACCAGGTACCCTGACGCCACTATCAGGGCAGAACTATTCGCAGGAGATCCATTATGTCTGAGCGTTTGATGATCGGCGCCCATCTCTCCACCAGTCAAGGCTTGCCGGCCATGGTGCGCAATGCCGTGGCGCTGGGCGCGAGTTGCGCGCAAATCTTCACCAGCAGTCCGCAGCAATGGCGCGGGAAACAGTACACCGCCGCGGAGGGCGCGGCGCTGCAGGCCGCATTGGCCGAGACGGGGGTCGGACCGATCATCTCGCATGATTCCTACCTCATCAATCTCGCGTCAACTGACCCGGTGATGCTGGAGAAATCACGCGACGCCTTTCGCGAGGAGTTGCTGCGTTGCGGCGTGCTCGGGTTGCCTATGGCGGTCATGCACCTCGGCGCGTACAAAGGCGGCACGCTGGAGGAAGGGTTGGCGCGGCTGGCGGAGAGCCTGAACCTGCTCATCCCCGTGGCCGACGCGGCGGGCGTACAGATCGTGTTGGAAACGACCGCGGGCCAGGGCACCTATCTCGGTGGCGATTTCGCGCAATTCCCGCAAATCTTCTCCATGATTCCGGCGCAGCAGCGGCTGGGCGTCTGCCTGGATACCTGCCACGTCTTCGTCGCCGGCTACGACCTGCGCGACGCCGAGCACTACGCGCAGTTGTGGGCGGCGTTCGACGAGCACATCGGCCTGGAGCGCCTCAAGGTGATCCACGTCAATGATACCGAGCGCGCGCTGGGCAGCCATGGTGACCGCCATGCGAATATCGGGCAGGGCCAACTCGGCTTGGAGGCCTTTCGTCTGCTCATGCAGGACGCGCGCCTCGCGGGCGTGCCGAAAATATTGGAGACACCGGGCGGCGAAGCGCAGCATGGTGAGAACCTGCGCATGCTCCGCGCCCTGGCCGCCGAGGTCGCGCAATGACGGCTGACCGCATCACGCAGCGCCCGCTGTTTGACATCTTTCGCCCGCGTCAGGTGATACACCGTTTGGCCCAACTCGATTGCGCCGCGCTGGTGGCGCGCGGGATTCACGGCGTCATTCTCGACCTGGACAATACCATCACTCCCTGGCACAGCATGGTCATCACGCCCGAGGTGGAACGCTGGATCGGGCGCTTGCGCGGCGCGGGCTTGCAAGCCTGCGTGGTGAGTAACGCCGCCACCGCCGGACGTGTCCGCCCGGTGGCCGAGCGTCTCGGCCTGCCCTGGGTGACGCGCGCGGGCAAGCCACTGGCGCGCGGATTTCAGCGCGGCATGCGCCTGATGGGCACCGTGCCGGAGACCACCGCTATGGTCGGCGACCAGATGTTTACCGACATTTACGGTGGCAATCACCTCGGCCTCTTTACCGTACTGGTGGAGCCGATCTCGACACGCGAGGCGATCTTCACCCGCCTGGTGCAGCGCCCGTTGGAACGCCTCATCGGGCGTACGCCCAAGGGCGTTTCTCCCGAGG
Source organism: Armatimonadota bacterium (assembly GCA_036504255.1). GTDB lineage: Bacteria > Armatimonadota > Hebobacteria > CAIYQO01 > CAIYQO01 > DASXVL01. The sequence goes on from DASXVL010000786.1 coordinate 15,593, forward strand.
TCGGCGTCAGCGTCCCACCCGCCTGACGCTAGCGCGCTCGCCAAGATACCGCTGTCGCTACGGCGAATTGTCTTCTCAAATTACAACAGCGGATACGATCAGCCTCCTATACTGGCAGTACGCTCGTTAAAGGAGGATCAACGATTATGTCCGAGATGTGCTGCGGTTTCTATACGCTGGCGAAAGTGGGCGAGCCCGCCCCCGATTTCACTATGACCACCACCGCCGACCTTGATACGTTGGAAGCGACTGCGTCGCTCACCGATTATAAAGGGAAATGGCTGGTGCTGTTTTTCTATCCGCTCGACTTCACCTTCGTTTGCCCGACGGAGATCACCGCGATCTCCGAGCGCTATGCGGACTTCACGCGCCTGGGCGCCGACGTGCTCGGCGTGTCCATCGATTCCGTCTATGCCCACCGCGCGTGGATCAACACCCCGCGCGAGCAGAACGGCATCGCCGGCGTCAACTTCCCGCTGGCATCTGACATTACCAAAGAGGTGGCACACGACTACGGCGTGCTCATCGAGGACGAAGGCGTCGCCCTGCGCGGCCTGTTCATCATCGACCCCGAGGGCATCCTGCAGTACGCCGTGATACACAACAAGAGTATCGGGCGCAACGTCGATGAAACCCTGCGCGTGCTGGAAGCCCTGCAAACCGGCGCCCGCTGCCCCGCCAACTGGCAACCGGGACAGCAGACGCTGTAAGGCGGTGAGCGCGCGTGGCATGCAGAAGGGGTCAGAGCGGTACCTGCTCTGACCCCTTTTCATACATCAAATTGTGAGGGAGAATGAGGGTTTATACTGATTATGGCTGGGCGGAGCACGGCGGGACTCGCTGCGCTCGAACCTTCCAAACTGTGCTATCGTCCCAGCGACTTTGCAGCACATCCCCGTTTTCTCCCATGGCGCAACCGGCGCAGCCCGGTGCATGACTGCCAAAACACAGCTCTCGTGATGTCCTTGCGCCTCACCTACCCATCCCATCATCCGCAAATGGAGCAAATCACGGTTCACGACATTCCCCCCTTTGCCTTGCGCTGCCGCAGGCCGACACCTGACAGCCGCCGCCGGTTGTGCTATCATGTGGACGGCGCGGTTTCTCGATGCGGACACCCGGTTCCGTCGTGGCGCGTACCCTGATTTTGATGCGGAATGGACCCCCATGTCTGAGTTATACAAGTTAACGGCCCATGCAGCGCACGAGCTGCTGGTGAAGAAAGAAACCTCGGCGCGCGAGTTGCTGGACGCCGTCTATGCCCGCGTGGATGCCGTGGAAGATGCGGTGCATAGCTACGTGCTGCAGCTGCGCGAGTCGGCCACCGCCGACGCGGAGCGCGTGGATGCCAAGCTGGCGGCAGGTGAATCCATCGGCCCGCTGGAAGGCATTCCGCTGGCGCTGAAAGACATCCTTTGCACCAAAGGCGTGCGCACCACCTGCTGCTCACGTATGTTGGAAAATTTCATCCCGCCCTATGACGCCACCGTGGTACGTCGCCTGCGCGACGCCGGGGTGGTTACCGTGGGCAAAACGAATATGGATGAGTTCGCCATGGGTAGTTCCACGGAGAACTCGGCCTTCGGCCCCAGCCGCAACCCGTGGGATCTCTCCCGCGTGCCGGGCGGCTCCAGCGGCGGCTCCGCCTCCGCCATGGGCGCGGATGAAGCGCTCATCGCCATCGGCACCGATACCGGCGGCTCCATTCGCCAGCCCGCCGCCTATTGCGGCGTGGTCGGGTTGAAGCCGACTTACGGGCGCGTCTCGCGTTACGGCGTGGTCGCCTTCGCCTCCTCGCTGGACCAGGTGGGCCCCATCACCAAAGACGTGCGCGACACCGCGCTGGTGATGAATGCCATCGCCGGGCACGATCCGTGCGATTCCACTTCCTACCCGGAAGCGGCCCCCGACTTCACGAGCAAGCTGGGCAAAGATATCAAAGGCTTGAAGATCGGCGTGCCGCGCGAGTTCTTCGCGCAAGAGGGCGTGGCGGTCGATGCCGGCGTGGACGCGGCGGTGCGCCAGGCGCTGCGTGTGCTGGAAGACATGGGCGCGATCATCGAAGAGTGTTCGCTGCCCAACGTGCGTTTCAGCCTGCCAACCTATTACATTATCGCCCCCGCCGAGGCGAGCTCGAACCTGGCCCGCTACGACGGTGTCGAGTTCGGCTACCGTGCGCCGGGTACCAGCGACATCGTCACCATGATGACGGAATCGCGCGACCAGGGGTTCGGCGCCGAAGTGAAGCGGCGCATTATGCTCGGCACCTATGTGCTCTCCTCCGGCTACTACGACGCCTTCTACCTGAAAGCCAGCCAGGTGCGCACGCTCATCAAGCAAGATTACGAAGAGGCGTTCAAACGCTACGATGTGCTTATCTCCCCCACCGCCCCCTCGGTGGCCTTCCCGCTCGGCGCGAAAGTGGACGACCCGATGCAGATGTACTTAAATGACATCTGCACCATCCCCATCAATATGGCGGGGATCCCGGCGTTGTCGATGCCCTGCGGCTACGATAACAATCTCCCTGTCGGCCTGCAGATTATGGGCGCGCACTGGGATGAAGAGACCGTGCTGCAAGTGGCCTACGCCTACGAGCAAGCGACCGGCTGGACGCGCAAGGCGGTACGCGACGCCGGACGCGTGACGGTGGCCGGGTAACTCGCGGCGGCCTCGCGATAAAATAATGCGGGGCACAGCTAGCAGCTTGTTGCTCAAGTCCGAGCGGTCGGCTAGCGAGTCGATTGTTTCGTCCATCGTCCGCGGCTTTTTGTCGCGTATCAAGGACCTATACTCGACAAAAAACCGCGGGCGATGGGCGGAAGAAGCGGCCGCTAGACGTGCCCTCGGCCTTGGGCAACAGGCTGCTAGGCTGCTGTGCCCCGCCGGTGTTCTACCAGGTAAGGTGACCGTGAATCTGAAATACACGCAATTGCCGAAAGACGGTCCGCTTCCCGTGCAGGGATCATGGCTGCTGGTGCAGGGGGGCGAAGAGCACCTGAAACGCCAACTCGTCGAGAAATTGCGCGGGCAGTTACTCAGTGACGACGATAGCTTCAACTTCGACCTGGTGGATGTCACCGAACGCTGGGATGGCGTTGCCGAGACGAGCGAGCAGGCGAAGCGCGATCGGCAGCCTACGCGCGCGGACCGCATTCTTTCCCTGGCGCAAGCACTCCCCTTCCTGGGCAGCGGGCGGCTAGTGATGGTGCGCAACATCGATCTCCTCCCCAACGACCAGCAGAAGAAATTGGCGGCAGCGTTTGCCAGCGTGCCGCCCATGAACCACCTCTTACTCATTACCGGCGAAGCGGAGACGGGGAAGAAACCCGCGAAACTGGCCGCCGACCTGTTGAAAGGCGTCACGGCACACGGCACGGTCTACGACTGTTCGGCGCTGAGCGACGAAGAGGCCGCGCAGTGGGTGCGCGACGCGCTCACCACCTGGGGACAGCGTATCGACCCCGCCGCCTTGCGCCTGCTGCTCACGCGTACGGGCACCGAACTGCGCCGCGTGCAGATCGAAGTGGATAAATTATCGCTCATGGTCGGTGAGGGTGGCGTCATTCGCCTACAGGACGTGGAACTCATGACGCCGAAATTAGCGGAAGAGTCGGTGTTTCACCTGGTCGACGCGGTGGCCGCACGCGACGCCGCGCATACGCTGGCCGTGCTGCGCGATCTGTTGGAGGGGCAGATGGAATCGCCCTTTCGCATCTTCCCGATGATCGTGCGGCAATTCCGTCTCATCTGGCAGACGAAAGTGTTGCTGGATGCCGGGTGGAGACCCAAGCAGGACCCGAGCGGCTTCCCCAATGCGCTGGCGATCTTGCCGGAACAGCACGCGCTGGCGCTCATCGGCGGCTGGATGGGCTCGAAATTAGCCGGCCCGGCGCGGCAAATGTCCTGGGGCCAGCTCACGCAAGCCTACCAGGCGCTATTGGAGTGCGATATGGCGAGTAAGGCCATCGAAGGCGTGCCACGTCAGGAGATGGAGATCGCCATGGAGATGCTCTGCGTCAAGCTCTGCATGCCCTTGAACGCGAACGCCCGGTGAAACGGTGAGGTCAGACGTGAAGCGACTCCATGCCATTGTTGACGGACGCGTGCAAGGCGTGTTCTTCCGCGATTTCGTGCGTGAACAGGCGCAGGCGCTGCGACTGACCGGATGGGTGCGCAATCTCGCCGACGGCACCGTCGAAGTCATGGCGGAGGGCGAGGACGTTGCCCTCAACCATCTGCTGATGATGCTGGAAAAAGGCCCGTCACGCGCGCGGGTGGATGACGTGCAGAGCGACTACCGCCCGCCGACCGGTGAATTCTCCGATTTTCAGGTCAGGCATTGATGGCAGTGCGGTATGGCCGTTTTCCGGCAGGGCGGCGTTTGTCAATCCCATCGTTCTCTTTGCCACCAGCTTCAGCTTGTGTTTTATACTGATCAGTCGTCTTTGCCGGGAAGCGGTCTTATTCCGCATAGTTCGGATGAGACATCGCCTATATCGCAATAGAAGGAACAGCTCATGCCTACGCTGGCGTCATTAACAGCAACGCTCTCCGTCACGCTCCTTGGTAATCCTGACACTGAGGTGCGCGGTATCCAATACGATTCCCGCCAGGTGCAGCCGGGCGATCTCTTCGCCTGCGTACCGGGCACGAAAACGCACGGGCATCACTTCATTCCGCAGGTACTCCAGGCGGGCGCCGCCGCGTTGCTGGTGGAAGACGCCGCTGTCGTCCCCGCGGGCGTCGCCGCTATTGTGGTCCCCGACAGTCGCCGCGCGCTGGCGGAAATCGCCGCCGCCTTTTATCATCATCCGTGCGAACGCCTCACCGTCATCGGCGTGACCGGCACCAACGGTAAAACCACCACCACCACGCTGCTGTGGCAGATGTTGCGCGCGGCCGGGCATCCCACCGGACTCATCGGCACCATGGCCTATCATATTGGTGACGAGGTGCTCGCGGCGCCGCACACCACCCCGCAAGCGCCCGACCTGCAGGCCTTACTCGCGCGTATGTGCGATGCGGGGCTGACGCACGTGGTAATGGAAGTATCGTCGCACGCGCTCTGCCTGCATCGTGTGACGGGATGCCGCTTCCACCTCGCCGCCTTCACTAATCTGACGCAAGACCATTTGGATTTCCATGGGACGATGGAGGCGTACCGGGCGGCAAAGATCGACCTGTTCGCCAGCCCGCAATACCAGCCCACCTCGGGCGCGATGACCAGCCTGCTGAATCGCGACGACCCGAGCGCGGAGCTCTTTGCCGCGCAGGCCCGCGGCCCGGTGCGGCGCTTCGGACTCACCGGGGGCGATTACCAGGCGTGCGATGTCGTCCTGCGCGCGGCCGGCAGCCGCTTCACCTTGCGCTATCCGGGTGGCGTCGTGCCCGTTACCATCCAGCTAGTGGGCTCGTTCAATGTTTCCAATGCGCTGGCCGCGCTGGCGCTGGCCCTTGAACTGGGAGTCGATCCCCTGGTGGCCGCACAGGCGCTCGCCGAGATACCGCCGGTCGACGGGCGTTTCCAACGCGTGCCGTCGCGCGCCGGCCAGCCGAGCGTGGTCGTCGACTATGCGCATACCCCGGATGGCCTGGACAACGTTTTGCGCACCGCCCATGAAATCGCGCCGGGACGCGTGGTGGCCGTCTTTGGCTGTGGTGGGGACCGCGACCGCACGAAGCGTCCACAGATGGCGGCAATTGCCGCCCGCTGGGCGCGCACTATTTTTGTCACAAGCGATAACCCCCGATCCGAGCCGCCCGAGCGTATTATAGAAGAGATCCTTGCTGGCTTCACGGCCGAGCAACGCGCGCGGGTCACTGTCGAAGCGGATCGCGCCGCGGCTATCCGCCGCGCCATCATATCATCCACGCCGGAAGATCTGGTCGTCCTCGCCGGGAAGGGACATGAAACGTACCAGATCCTTGCCGATCGTACTGTTCATTTCGATGATCGTGAGGAGGCTGTCCGTGCACTTGCCGCATGGTCAACCGGATAATCCACAACCGACGGTCCGTCGTCAGGGCTGGTGGCGCGATATGCCGCTGCGCCGTCGTTTGGTCGTCTCCTCACTGATCGGCGCCATTCCCCTCATTATTATCGGTATTGTGTTGCTCATTGGTCGCTACCAGGCGTTGCGTAATCAGATCCTGGCGAATAACCTGGGATTCGCCCGCCTCGTCGCTGTCTACACCGCGGGCTGGTTGCAAGGGCACGAGCGGACCCTGCGCACACTGGCGCTCTCGCAAGACATTCAGTCCGGTACGCTGGACGATATGCGCGGCCTCGCCATGCGGCAAGTGCGCGCACAGCCGGATTGGGATTACCTGTGGATCACAGATGCTGCCGGGCGCGAGATCGTCAATACGGCGGTGCATGATGGCAAGCTCGCCGCGGTCGGTGATCGGGATTACTTCCTCGCCGCGAAGCGCACGCGGCGTGCCAGCGTCTCCGGTATCATTGTCGGACGTACCACCGGGCATCGTATTATCGCCATCGCCTATCCGATCATTACCGCCGGGCGCTTCCGCGGGATCGTCGCCGCGGGCATTCGCCCGTCGGAGTTCCAACAGGCATTTTCACATGTCGCGCCGGAGCAGCAGATGATTATTGCGCTCTGGGGCCGCGATCAACACCTCATTGCCCGCAGCAACACCCCGGAGGAGATGCTGGGGGTACGCTTTACCGCACCGGATGCCGGGCGAGTGCTGTCCGGTGAAAGCGGCACGGCCATCGCCATCAGTCCGATCACCAATGAACTCACGCTCATCGGCTATGCGCCAGTCGCGGTGGCGCCATGGACGGTGGTTACCGCAGTACCGTTTTACACGGCGCTGGCGCCCGTGTTTCGCACCATGCTCCTCTTTGTGCTCGTCTCTCTGCTGGTGCTGCTCGCTTCGCTCGCCTGGACATATTACTCCGCCACGCTGGTGTCCCGGCAGATTTCGCTGCTCGCCGACAGCGCGCGGGAGATCGGGGCCGGTAACCTGGCCACCCGCGTAACGCTGCATGCCGGTGGCGAGTTGGAAGATTTGGCGGGTTCACTCAACAAAATGGCGGCGGACCTGCAAGTCATCGAACGCCTGAAATCCGATCTACTCAGCATGGTCTCGCACGAACTAAAAACCCCGCTCACCTCCATCCGCACCTCGTTGGATATCCTGTCAACCGGCACCATCACCGCAGAGCACCCGCGCTACCGGGAGATTTTGGAAATTGCCGATCGGCAATCGCGCCGCTTGCAGGACATGATCGAAAACGTGCTGGTGGTGGCGCGCCTGGAGATCGGCGGCCTGGCCATCACCCCGCGCCCGACCCAGCTCTGCTCCATCTTCATGGCGTCAGTACGCCAATATAGTGAGGCGGCAAAAGCGAAGGGGCTGCAGCTCGACGTAGCGGCGCCGGATGACCTGCGCGTGCGCGTGGACGCGGCGAAGTTGACGCTGGCGCTGAATAATCTGCTCGACAACGCGGTGAAATTCACCGCGCAGGGGAGCATCACCATTCGCGGGGAAGCGGGCGCGGAGGGTATGGCCACCGTCACGGTGACGGATACGGGGATCGGCATGACGGATGAGGTGCGCGCGCGCCTCTTCGAACGCTTCTATCAGGCGGAACCGTTGTTGACGCGCAAGGCCGGCGGCGCGGGGCTCGGCCTCTTCGTCACGCGCGCCATCATCGAGGGCCACGGCGGCCATGTCTTCGCGGAAAGCGCGGGGACGGGGCACGGCAGCACCTTAGGCTTCACCATCCCGCAGGTGTAATCGGCGGGCATTCATGGCGCAAGCCATGCTACCTCCCAGCGGCTGACCCCAAGGTACTCTCGGAGCAGCGCAGGGATCGTGTCACAGACAGTGGGGTCCTGCCCCGCGATTTTCCACGGACAATGTGCTACAATAGAGGGCGATTATGGCACATTTCGATCTGATGCAAGTACTCTCTGCAACTGGTGGACAACTGCTGGTGAGTGGGAGAAGCACCTTTACCGGTATCTCGACCGATACGCGCACGCTGCAGCCCGGCGATCTGTATATCGCCCTGCGTGGTGAGCGCGTGAACGGACATGACTACCTGGCGCAAGCGCGGGAAAAGGGGGCGGCGGGTGCGCTGATCCAAGACCGCGTGCCCGGCGTGCATCGCCGCTCGACCACCACGGGCGACTGGTCGATCATTGAAGTCACCGACACGCTCTATGCGCTGGGCCAGTTGGCCTGCCTCCACCGGCGGCGCTTCAACATCCCCATCATCGGTATTACCGGCAGCGCGGGCAAGACCACTACGAAAGAGATGACGGCGGCCATTCTCGCGCAAAGCCGTACCGTGCTCAAATCGCCGGGCAACTTCAATAATGAGATCGGACTGCCGCTGACCCTCTTTCGCCTGAACAAGGAGCACCAGGCCGCGGTGCTGGAATTCGGCATGCGTGGACGCGGGCAGATCGGCTACCTCGCCTCCACCGCGCTCCCGACCGTCGGGGTGGTGACGAATATCGGCCAATCGCATCTGGAGTTACTCGGTTCACAGGAAGAGATCGCGCTGGCGAAAGCGGAACTGCTCGATGAGATGTCGTCCCGCTCCACCGCCATTCTGCCCAAGCTTGACCCCTTCTTTCCTCTCCTGCGCGCCCATGCGTTGGGCCCGGTCATCACGGTGGGCGACGACGCCGATTGCGATATCTGGGTCAGCGCGGTGCTGCTCGGTGAGGATGGCTGCGCGCGCTTCACGCTGCAGACCCCGGGCGAGTCCATCCCCGTGTCGCTGGCCGCGCCGGGCCGCCATCAGGTGTGGAATGCGCTCGCCGCCGCCGCCGCTACGCTCGCCGTCGGCGTCACCCTCGACGAGATACAGCGTGGACTGGCGGAGTACGTGCCGGAGACGGGACGCATGCGCATGCTGCAGGCCCCGCGCGGATTTTTCGTCGTTGACGATACCTATAACGCGAACCCCACCGCGATGCGCGCCACGCTCGATTTTCTGGCGGAGACGCCCGGGCAGCGCAAAGTGGCCGTACTCGGCGACATGCGCGAACTGGGGCCGACGGAACACGAGATACACCGCGCGCTGGGCGCCTACGCCATGGCGCAGCATATTGACACATTGCTTGCCACCGGCGATTTGGGGCGCGACTACGTGACCGGCGCGCAGGATAGCCGGGCGCAGTGGTATCCGGATCACGCCGCGCTCACCGCCGCCGCGCTCGCCCTCCTTGCGCCGGGCGACGTCGTGCTGGTCAAAGGCTCGCGCGCGATGCAGATGGAAGAAGTCGTCGCCGCCCTGCTTGCCGCGCCTTGCTAGGATAAGGAAGCGGGGCGTTCTGCCCTTTGGGCAGGCCAACCTTCCACACGGTGCTGCTTTTGCTGCCGGGTGGAGCGGCGAGCATAGACATGCACGAGGTCGTCGCCCTTCCTCTTGGGCGTAACAAGAGCACGGTTTGGAAGGTTGGCCTGCCCAAAGGGCAGAACGCCCCGCTTCCTCTCAATACCCTTCTTACGCTGCGCGTCGCGCCTGGCGGTCATAGGCGCTGAAGACCTCGGGCGTCAGCCCTTCCAGTATGGTACACATGCGCTCGTCGTGCTGCGTATCATCCTGCAGCACGCGCGCGATATCTTCTTCGCCCAGGTGGCGGGCCAGGGTGATGAGCGCCTGATAGCCGGACAGCGTGAAGTGCGCGATCTTATCCGCCTCCAGCGCGTGATGGATGTCGCGCAATTCCGCGGATGGCTCCAATGCCATAAACTGCCGATGCGCGCGCAACATACCCTGTGTCACCGGATGTTCATCCGGCCCTAGCAAGCCTCCCAGCTTATCGACGATCTGTTCGAGGTGGCTGATCTGCTGCCGAATCGGCTCACTATCGCGTGCCAACGCCTCCTTGAGACGGGCATCGTGCGTTTCACGCGCCATCAGGTTCCGCAGGTTCCACATGTCCCGTTCCATGACGAGCATCTCCGAACACCGCCACTGCAAATATCCACGCAAATCCAGCGCCATAGCACATCACCTCCCCTTTGCTACTCAGCATAGACGCCGTAGATTGCCACGGCGTGACGATCTCATACCAGCGTGCGCCTGATGGCGGAAACGCGCGACAAGAGCATCGAGCTACGCTTCTCCCTCGCTTTCCCAATGCACGTGCGGAGGCGGGGGAACCTTTTTCTTCTCGATCTCTTCTCCCAGGTGGCAGGCGGCGAGTGCGCGCGCGGATTCCGGTTGCACCTCGCGCAGACATGCGGTGACAAAACGTAGCAATACCGGGGCTTCGTGTCCGGGATGCGCCAATTCTTGCAGCCGGGCGTACGCCTCGCCGGCGAGGTGGCAATTCAGCGTGCCGGGCAGTGGCGACGCCATCACGCGCGGCGAGGTGATGTGTGCCAGCATGTCCACGATGTCCCACGGAGTATCCGCGTGCTGCAGCGCCTCGACGAGGGCCTGTTCCAGCCGTTCCGCGACCGCGACCAACAGGTGGTAGGCCTGCTCCGCCGCAGGGGCTTCCACGTCAATCCGCAGCGCCGGGAGTGGCGGAGCCTGGCTCAGCGTCAGATAGGCCGTCTGCTCATCGGTGATGCGCAGCGCCCATTCCACGTACTGCCCGCGCACCCCACCCGCATAGCGCACCGCATAGCCACCCAGGTGATGCTCGGACGCCTGTAGTTGTCCCGTCACCACCCGCGCATAGCGGTCGAGATACCCGTTGATGAGCGCCTCGCGCGCACGCTCGGGGGCGAAGAGCACGCTGTGCTCATGTGCGAGGGGTGGAATGCTCATGCTCACCTGTTGCACGACCTCGCGCAGGGTACTGCGCCGTGCCGCACAGCAGAGGAGCAAGAGCACGGCCGCCTGCAGGGCGTCCTGTCCGCTCTGCCCAGGTAGGGTAATGCCCCCGAGCGCATCGCCGGCGATGAGTAAGGACGTCGGCCGTGTTTCCCCAGGGTCATCCGTCACCAGAATTCCCGGGCCATGCAACCAGTGCGGATCACCGGCCACATGCCGGTAGGCCTCCTGGCACATATAGGCCGGCACGCCCTTGGCCTTGTAGGGCGGTACGGTGTGCCCGGCAAACGGCGGGGCGGCGACCAGACGGTCGAGCATGCGCGTGGCGGTGCGCGTACGCGCGACCATGCCTGGCTCACCCGGATACCCCAGCGTGAGGAGATAGGCGGCCAACACCGCCAGTACGCTACCGGGAGAGAGATACGCCCCGGTGTCATCCACCACGCCCAGGCGCTCGCCCGTCGCGTCAAACGCCAAGCCGATGACGGGGTGATGCTGCGCATGTAGTTCCTTCACGCGCGTCGCGAGGTCGTAGAGGTGGGGCGGTTCCGGGTTCGCCGCTCCTAACTCGCCAAACAACGGGTGGGCGTCGTCGTGCAGCACTTCGTAGGGCAGGCCAAGCGCTGTACAGATAGCGGGCAGATAGCCGCGCGTCGCGCCATGCATTTCATCGATGACGATGCGCGCCTCCGGCTGACCCCAGAACGTCGTGAGCACATCACGCGCCAGCGACTCCTCCTCGTCCGGCATGAGGATGAGGTGTCCTAACTGCGCCACGCTCCGCTCGGCATACCCCAGTAACAGGTTGATCATCTCCACCGGGGCTTCTGCCGCTTCCGACATTTCCGGCGTGTCGAGTAACAGCTCTGCCGCCCGACGACTGAGGCGCGCGCGCATGGCCGCGGGCGGCAACGCCCCCGTCGGCAGGTAGTAGCGCAGGCCCTGATACGCATGCCCGGAATAATGCCCGGCGCCGAGGTCATTGAGCGGTAACTGTCCGGCGGAGCTGTAGAGCAGACCCGCGCTCGCGCCACGCAGGGTATCCGCCTGATAGGCAAGCAACGCGGGCAGCGGGGTATCACGCCGACAGAGCAGCACCGGCTGCCCCTGTGCGCTCGCCACGTCAGCGACCCAGGTCGCCACCTGATCGGCCTGCACACGGCTGTCATAGCCCACCAGCAACGGCAGCGCCTGCCACCCGCTGTGCGCCATCTCCTCCAGCACTGCCCGCGTCACGGCGTGTGCCCGCCGCGCGTCGAAATCCAGCCCCATGCGTCCGAGCCAACCGTCGGCAGTGATGTCAGGATATTGCATCTCCATCACCCGGCGAATACGCCAGGCGTGCGGCAGGCCACTGGTGCGGTGTGCCAGCGCCTGCAGCTGCTCGATGGCTTCACGGCAACGGGTCACCCGGCCAGCACGCGCCATCCCAACGGCATCCGCTAGATGCGGCAACACCGTCTCGCGCAGGTCGGCCTGCATCGAACGCCATTCCGGGCGCGCCAGGATGGCTTCAAAGGCCTCTTCCACCGCGCGGCGCACACGACGCCAGGCCGGGGCATGCGCGCTGGCCGGGTCCTCCACGCCGCCGTCGATCATGAGCAACTGAAGCTGACCCCAGGCCTGCGCCATGTGCCCGGCCGTCACCGCGCCGTCACGTACCGTGGCCATTTCCAGGGTCCAGCCTTCCAGACGCGCCAGCGGTGCGCGCGGGGGCGCGCCCTCGCCGACTGCAGCGCGTACCAGCTCGCGTCGCGCCTGTGCCAGTTCCTCCCAAAGCCCCGCGATGTCGCTCATGCGCCTTCCATCCTGTCACCAGCCCCGTGCGAAAGAATGTGACAGGTTGAGCATACGATAATCGGCGGGAAAAACGAAGTCGGCAGGAAGCACATCGCACAAGAGCGAATCATGAGCGTAACATGGGCAGGCCATGCCCGGTGTGCCAAGAGGAGGCATCAATGACGCGTATTCTCATGACATTATTCGGCCTACTACTGCTTGCCCTGGGAATTTGGGTCGCCACCATCTGGCTGGCGGCATTGGTCGCCGTATTACAGGCCCTCGTGGTGTTCGTCCTGGTGCTCCTCGGCGTGTTCCTCGTCATCTTCGGCGTCAGCGAAATCGCCGGTGCGCGCACGGGAAAACGCTAGCGCGATATTCTGCTTTGGTGGTGGAGTGACAGCGCATAAGAAAGCACTGTCAGATAGTGACTGAAGTGCCTTGGAATCAGCTTATCGGACGTAGCACCGTTTGGAAGCCGATGCAGGGCCGCAGCCCGGAGTCGCGCTCAGCGTGCCGCGAGAGGCAGGTCCGGGGAAGTACTGTCGGCAGGCTGAGCGCGACTGGCGTCGGCTTCCAAACGGTGCTGTTGACACGAGCCTACCCTAAAATCTTCACACAGCCTCTCCGCACAGTCTGGCATTGAGCCCAAGCCCCGCTAGACCCCCACGGCAAACCGCTCAGCCATTTCTTCTTGCACGTCGTGCGCGAGGGTGACGAAGCGGGCGCTGTAGCCGGCGATGCGCACGGTGAGATGCTGATACTGTTCGGGGGTGTCGATGGCCTGGCGCAGGGTCGCTGCGGCAATGCTGTTGACCTGAATCTGCAATCCGCCGAGTTGGAAATAGGTCTGCAGCAGCGCTTGGATGCCCTGTCGCGTCTGCCCGCTGATCGCCAATGCACCCCCAAATGAGAGGTCGAGCGCCTGCCCGCCGAAGAATTCGCGCTGCGGAATGGCGGCGGCGGAGAGGATGAGCGCGGTGTGCCCCTGCCGTTGCCGTTCCGGCATGGTCCCGATGTTTTTCGCTAACGGTTCCCCCGCCAAGCGGCCATCGAGGCTCGCGCCGTATTTCGCGCCGGCGCCGATATGGCCATTCAAGGTGTGAAACGAGGGCATGCAGCACCGCTCCGGCGTGGAGTAGCGCTGCACGAGATGGGCGAAGCGCGCCGCCAGCTGTGCGGTCATAGCATCCACCGCCTCGTCGCCATTGCCAAATTTTGGCAGGCGCAGCACCGCGCCATGCAACTCCACTGCCTCGGCATAGTTCGTCTTTGCCGCGTCCGCCAGCTCCCGCAGGGTATAGCGGCGCTCGTCGAACACGAACTGTTTGATCGCGAACAGCGCATCGGCCACATTGACCAGTCCATACGCATCGACGTTGACTGTGTGGTAGCGCGCGCCGCCCAGCGCGCGGTCTTTACCGCGTGCGATACAGTCGTGCAGCAGCGCGGAGACGAGCAGGCTGGGGTGCTCCTGGCAAACGGCTCGCGTCTCCAGCCGGTTCCGCTCCAGGCAAAACGCCACCAGTTCATCGGTATAGGCCAGCACCGTGTCGAGCAGCATATCGAAATTCGCATAGTTTGCCGGCGGCGTGGCGGCGAGCGCCATGGGCAACGGATGATGGAATGGCTGCCCGCCGTTGAGTGCCAATTCCAGCGGGAGTAGCAGCGTCACCACGCTCCCCCACATATCAGCGATCTCTTCGCCGGGCATCATCAGCCCCATGCAGCTATTCGCCGCCCACTGCGCTATCTGGTCGGCCGCCACGCCGCGTCGCACCAGCGCCTCACGGCAGGACAACTCGCCATAAAAGGTTGGCTGCCCCATGGCGAAGAGCTCCGCATCGACCAACTGATCGAACACATGCTGCGGGATGTGCGGGTGCACGCGCGCGGCGAGAATCGGCGCGGGCAATTTCAGGCGTTTGGCGACCGCCACAATCATCTCGGAAAGCGGATTAAAGAGGTCGCGCCCCTGCACATCGAGACCGCCCAGGTTCACCGCACACGCCGCATCGCCGTAGCGATTCAACTTACGGAAAAAATCTGCTAACGAATTGGCAAGTTCGTCGTGGACGATGCCGCGCGCGAGGTCGGCGCAAAAGAGCGGATACAGATATTGATCGAGTCGCCCCAATGACAGCGAGGCGGTGGAACGCTCGGACACGCCGATGGCGACATGCAGAAACCAGATCGCCTGCAGCGCTTCGTGAAAGGTGCGCGCCGGGTAACGCGGCACACGCCGACACGTCTCCGCCGTGGTGCGCTGCCCCTGCGCCTCCGCCAGCTCGGCATAGCGTTCGGCCCAACACATCACCGCGCGCAAGGCGTGCGCCATACCTTGCAGCATCACGGCTTTCTCGTCATGCGCTCCCGGCGTTTCCTGCGCGATGGCGTCCAGTATGCCGGTGATACCGGAGGTCACGACGGCGGCATAGTCGATACAGGTGTGCGCGGGGGTAAATCCTCCGGAGCAATGAAACTGTGCGGCAAGCTGAGCAGCGGGCGTCAGCGGTCCGGCAGCCTGGGCGGGGCGCGATACGGCCCAGCGCGTGATTTCCTCGTGTAAGCCTGGGGGCAGGCATAGCGCATCCCACGTGCCGTCCGGGTCACCGGCGAGCGATTCACCCGGAGTCAACGCGATGGGGAGGCGTGCAAAGGTAGCCTCAAAGATCGCCGCCTCACGAAGCGCCGCTGGCAGCAGACGCCAGGCGGCATCGGCCTGATATTGGTCTTCAATGTAGGACTGCAGTGTCCACAGGTTAATAGATGGCATAGCGGATCTCTCCGGCATCGAGAAAATAAGGCCCATGTTCAGTGTCCAACGGATTTTTCGTCATGTCAAGCAAAT
>DASXVL010000787.1:0-3971 GCA_036504255.1 Armatimonadota bacterium
TGTTGATGGGCATACCGGATGGCAATCCGCCCAGTCAATCACCCCGCTTTTCTTCGTGCCAAGCGTCATCGATGCTTCCAACGTACTGCCGATTTCGCTGGGAGAGATGTACCATGAAGTTAGTAAAAATTCGGTTTACGGGTCGTTGTCTAACCTGGGTATCACCATTGGGATGGGCACCCTGCAGGCGGAAACGACAGTCGCCAATGTAGTTTTCACTAATGCCACCGGCAGCACCACACAAGCGTGGAATAGTACCACCGGCATTATCGGCGCGGGGTCTGGCGTGCCATCCTGGTGGAAAGTCGGCCCCGGTGGTACCATCCTGCTCTCCGCCACCACATATGCGTCGAAAAATCCCAACAATGATTGGCTCGCTTCCGCGGCGACCCCGTGGGGGACCAGTTCTGTCTATGCCTTGAATGGGACGACTGCCGCGACGATCCCCACGCAGACTCTGACTATTGTGCCGAATGTCAGCCAACCCACGCTTAAGCTGATGGCGCTGGTCACCGGCGCCTACTATGGGGATCAAAAAGTCATCATCTCGTCCGTCCAGCTTGGTACGAATCCCGCGATCACCTCTTTCACGCCGGAACCGTCGGCGAGCATCAAATATAACGGTTCTGTCTGTTCACCTAACCGCAGTGTGACCGGCATGCTGCTTCCGGTGAAACCGGGCCAGAATATTACGATTACCTACAAAGCTGATGCGATGATCGGTTATGCATCGAAAGGTCTTTTTCTCGCCTTTGAAAATTGAGGTTTACCCCAGATTAGTCATCTGCCAGCCCATAGATCACGAAACGGAGTCAACATCAAATGAAAAGGAGAGATGGCATGAAACGATTTTATCTATCCCACTGGGTGCGGAGCATGTTGTTGATCTTTCCCCTGTTCATCGGGCTCGCGGTGTGGGGCCAACTTGCCCCTCGCGAGTTGTCTCTCACGGACGATATACGCTACGGGTCGATGGATTCTGCGGATGTCTTTCGGGCGCAAGCCGCCACCGGGCTGCCCATCGATTCCGTGATCAATACCTTTGAAGGTGGAGGGGCAAGCTGTTTTGAAAACGGCGCGCTCAAGTATCTGTCAACGCCGCATATCGATTGGGCCGAGCCCTATGCGAATGGACCGGTGCGCGTCCTGTATATTGTCAATCCTTCAGATGAATTGCGCGACCCGATTGAGTTGATGCAACGCGCGGATTACCAGTATACCGTGCTGCAAGTACCACAGACGTTATGGAATTATACGCCGAACGATCAAGCCTTGATCAACTGGTGGCATCAAAAATTGGTGAATGTTGTCCAAAACCAAACGTACGATGTCATCGTGATCTCGCGTTCGTCGTGCTATGTGCCCGCCGAGCTGTTGAATATGATCGCCATCAAAGTGCAGAACGGCTGTGGCCTGGTGTGTTTTAATAATTTCACCCTGTATAACGCGCTGCGCTCGGACAGCTTCCCGGTGTTCCAGACGCTTACCCCGATTCATTTTACCCCCGGTCTCCCAATGAGCGGTACGGTGGGGCGCGGTGTCGGCCATCCGCTGACCGATGGACTCTCATTCGGGCTCTGGCCCACGGTCTGCACCAGTTCCGTCACTTCGGCGGTGACCGGCGCGCAAGTGCTGGCCTCGGAGAGCGGGTATCCTATCATCGCCACCAGTACGTGTGGCGCAGGCCGAACCGTCTGCATCTCCTATCAAACGGAAAAGTATAACGGGGCGGGGCTGTTGCCACTCTATGATATTGAGAACAATCCGCGATACGGCAAGTTTGATGAGCCGGTGTATGCCACCTGGTTGCGCGCCATCGCCTGGGCGGCCAATAAGGCCCCGCGCGTGGGCGTGACTGCCAGTGATACCCTCGCCTGTACGGTTGGTAACCCAGCGACCGCCATTCTCACCCTGTCTGGTACAGACCTGGCGCCGCTCACCGCGACTGTTGCGCTGTACGATCCCTGGGGGGACGCGATCAGCGGATCAACGGTCATGCATGCGCCGGCAAACACGGTGACGATCACAACGCCCACCTTACGCCTGAACGGGATGCATCATCTCTATTACTGGATTCAGCGCGGCACCCAGGTGGAGAACTGGGGCACGGTCGCCCTCAACGTTACCGGCGGTGTGACGTTCGCGCTGACCGGTACTATCCCGGATACCGGCCCGCTGGGCGGTACGGTGTCATACACCTTGACGACTGGGGGCCAGACCGGCGCCCTTACCGTATGCGGCATCGATGATCTCGACCGCATCTTCACCCAGACGACAACGGCGAATTTTGCCGGCGGGAATATCAGCGTCGACCTGACCAAGTCCCTGACGCCGATTAACCGTGTGGAATTCACTTTCACCCAGGGGGGGACTGTCACCGGCGCGTTGACCCGGCGATTAACGATTCCGCGCATTGGGATGGGCGCGTTGCACAACGAGTTCCTCATTGGCGTCTATGCCTGGGCGTCGGAACAGAGCACGCTGGCGAAATACCTGGGGGACATCTATCGGGCCGCCGGCGTCAACACGGCCTATGTGCCCAGCCATCTGCGGGAGTATCTCTCCAAGCAAACCGAGCTTGGGCTCTTCAGCATCACCGGCGCGTCAGGCGCATACCTTACACAACGGGACCTCAACGCGACTGAACTGGCGAATTGCCCCAATAAGGCGGCGACGATCAGCAATTGGCAAGCCGCGAACGCGACGGTGAAAACTGACGTAGAGCGCTATGGCGCCATCGGGAAAGTCCTCGAAGATGAGGGCTGTTGGGCGGTGGCTGGCAGCTTGTCTGCCCCACCCGGGCAGCAAGTCGGCGCGCAGATATGTCAATGCAGCGGGTGCACCGCGGCTTTCCGCGCGGAAATGCAGACGAAATACGGCACGATTGCCGCACTCAATGCCGCCTGGGGCACGAATTATGCCCAATTCAGTGAGATCCCGGCGATTACGGAGAGCTCGGTGGTCAACGGAGACAATCCTTCCCGCTGGGTGGAATTCCGTGAATTCATGAATAAGACCTATGCCACCAAATACTATGGCTGGTATGGACAACAATTTTCCGACCCCGTGTCGCCGGCATACCTCGCAACGGACTTTGGTGTGGGCGCCGGGGCACCCTGCTGGGCTTCACAATATGGTCCCACGTACCTGGGAGGCGATTATTCCCAATTGAAATCGGCACTGCACTGGACGATGGGCTATGGCAATCGCGATGATGCAGAAGCGCTGCCGACATCGTTTATCTGCCAGCAAGCCTCTCGCGCTGAATGGTCGATGTTGCACAATTGGCAATTTGGTCCCTGGCAGCAGCTCTTCAGCGGCGCCAAGGGAGTGTGGTTCTATAACGGCTGTAACTACTTTGGCAATGAGATTTCCTGGCGCCGGCATACCCAGTGGCTTGCGGAGAGTGTACGGGATATTCGCGGAGGCGTCGGGGTACTGGTGCGTGACGCCACCCCGCAGAATACGCAGGTGCGCATTCTCTATTCACCGGAAAATTACGCCATGGAATGGCTGAACAGCAAGCGATCCGATCAATATCAAGCTCTGGGCATCGACCTGACCACCCGAAATATGCAGACGCTCTTCCGGCAGTTGCTCAATATCCAACCGAGCTACATTACCGAGGATGAGATTCAGGATGGTACAGCATTGACCGGCTGCAAACTGCTGATATTGCCAATGGCGACTAATCTCGATGACGCCACCATCACCGCTATCACTAATTATGTGAATAACGGTGGGTGTGTGCTCGCGGACTTCCTGCCGGGTACCCGCACCCGATTAGGAAAGTTACGCGGCGGCAGCGCGTTGGCTGGCCTGTTCGGGGTCAGCGATGCTGGGAGCAGTTACCATCGGGAATGCACGAATGATACAAATAATACTGCCCTGCCACGCCGCCATGCCGGCCTGCATGTCACGAATAATGGCGTGCCGAACCTGAACACTTGGCGCGCCTGGCTGCCCACGGA
>DASXVL010000788.1:0-4860 GCA_036504255.1 Armatimonadota bacterium
CGGGCGGCTCGGCGGAGCCTCGCCCTCCAGGAAATATGCTATTACTTCTCCGTTGTTGCCGCGCGGATGAGCAGGTCGCGGCGGAGTTCGTCGCGCAGGGTTTGGGATTGCTCCAGGAGATCGTGGGCGTGGCACCAGGTAGCGCGGGAGAACGATGCATCGGGCTGTTTGGCGATGGCGACCGACGCGTCTTCCAATATGGCACAACGCTGTTCCAGGTCTTTTGCGCTGGCCAGGCCGGTGGAGATCGATAACTCGAAGCGCACGTCCCCCAGCAGTTCCGTTGTTTCGGCGAGGGTGCGACGGGTGTCCGCGGCGAGGGTGGTGACGGTGAGCAGGCGGTTGTCGATCCAGAGATGCCAGGTGTCGCCGCGCCAGCGTTGCTGCAGATCGGCTAGCTGGGCGAGGGTGTCGGTGAAGCGATCGTCGAACAGCAGCAAGCCCGCTCGATAGATGAACGGATTGCTCATGGCGGCGCCCCAGCAGGCGCCGACGAGGTTGCCCGTTGTCCAGGAGAAGCGGGTGATGCCGAGGGGCAGCATCTCACCGGCGTGCGGTTGCCCTCCGAGGCTCTTCCAGGGGAAGAAATATTCCGCCGTCCAGCGGTCGGCCAGGCGCACGGTTTTCACCCGCCAGTCCGGATCGTTCCACGAGTGGTCGACAATGCCGGACAGGTTGCGTTCGTCGCCCTGCGTGCCCAGCGCATTGATGATATATTTCTTATAGCTCAACTGCCGGGGATCCGTGCCGAAGTAGAGTTCGATTGAATCCTCGGTCCACAGGTCGCCAGCGTCGCGCGCCTGCAGCGTGGCCTTCATTTTGGTCATGTCGTCTTCATAGCAATCAAAGCCCAGCCACAGGCCAGCGTCCGTCGTGCCGATGCGCACCGTGGTGCGCAGGGTGGCCGGCAGGGGAAAGGAGCCTTGCTGAGTGGCATTCAACCCGAAGGCGGCAAAATCAGTGAGCGGTGGACAAGCATGCCAGCAGGGATCGTCGAGTTTGCCATCGAGCTTCGGCGTTGCTGATAGCCGCTGTACCAGGTATAACCCGACCGGCGTGCCGATCCGCTGGGTGACTTGCGCCGGCACGCTGACGCAGATGCCGATGAGCAGTATCGATAATAGGCAGGTATGGCGAGTCATTATTTCTTTCCTTTTTGAGCTATCAGCTATCAGCTATCAGCTTTCAGCTTAATGATTAATTATTGATAGCTGATGGTGGATCATTCATCGTCTGCATCGAGAGGATGGGGGTCTTCAGGGCAACTGCCTCCGCCAGGTCAAGCGCAGAGGTGGCGGTGGCGCCGGATACCAGTTCCGTTATGCGCAGCGTGTAGCGTCCGGGGGGCGCATTGAGCGCGAGCGGGACGTCGAGCGCCAGGGGCGTCGCCATGCTTTTGACAAATTGCCGGTGCGCGCGCAGGTAGACGCCGGTCGGCGCGTAGAGATCGATGCGCAGCAGGCTGCCGGCCAGCGGCTTGCCGCCTACCCGCAGTGCAACGTCGTAACGCAAGGTCTCCCCGGCTTTTCCGCGTAGCGGTCCAGTGATGCTGATCTGGCGTTTTGCCGGCGGCAGTACCGCGAAGAGGATGGTCTCCGGATGATCCGCGGGCAGCAGGAGCTGGCCGATGGTATCCGTACTGATGCCGGGGCGCAGCAAGTGCACGGTGTCTTGCGGAGTGACCGGGACTACTCGCGTCGCCTGCCCGTGTTGCGGTCCGTCCAGGCCGATGATGACGGCATCGGCCAGTTGGAAGCGGCGCACCGTTTCCCATGGCAGACCGGGCAGCGGCGGGTAGGCGGGCTGCACGCCGGCGACTTTCAGCAGGGCGAGGAGGAAATCCGCGCCGGGGGTCGTCGCCGACTTCGTCGACCGAGCCATGCGCAGCGCATGGTAAAGATCGTAATTCAGCAGTACGGCCAGGCCCTTGCCGGATTGCCGGGCGATCATGATGGGGGTCTTCCCGGCGGCAGCGAGCGCGGTGCTGTTGCCGGCAGTGACCGCGGCATCGAGTACGCAGCCGTGCGCTTGCAGGGACACTACGCTGCCGCGCAGTTTTACCCCGGCAAAGGCGATGTCGGCGGTGATCGGTTTCGGTTGTCCGGTGGCTTTCGCCCCGAAGAGCGGCAGCAGGCGACCGGGAGCGACCTGCGCCGCATGGCTGTCGCGCAGATCGGTGGCCACGTCGGCGATGACGACGCCGCCGGCTTTCACG
Source organism: Armatimonadota bacterium (assembly GCA_036504255.1). GTDB lineage: Bacteria > Armatimonadota > Hebobacteria > CAIYQO01 > CAIYQO01 > DASXVL01. The sequence continues at coordinate 2,216 of DASXVL010000788.1, forward strand.
TAGGTCTCCAGGGCGGGCGCCAGGGCGTCGGGAATGGCTTTGGCCACACAAAGGAAGAGCACTCTGGTGGTTGCCGGAGACAGCTTACCGGCGAGGATTTGCCGTTCGGTGACAAATTTCGCGTTCACGCCCAGGGCGTCGAAGAGGTTGATCAACTCATTCTGCGCGGAGAAGCCGCTGCCGAAGCGCTGGTCAAGCTCGTTGGCGATTTCACCGCGGCGGCTCCAGTAGATGCCGACGCTGTCGTCGACGGGCTGGGAGGCGCGCAAGAGCGGGCCCGCCCGTTCGCATATCTCGCGCATATCCGCCAGCCAGGGGGTGAAGTAATCGGCGTAATCCAGGTCGGTGGAGAACATGGCCTCCGCGGCGATGCTCGCTACGAAGAAGTGACTGGCGTTCACCGAACTGGTCGCCAGTTGATGCCAGAGGATTTGGGGACCGCAGCGTGCGCCCTGGTTGGCGGTGTACCCGCCCCACCAGTTGCCGCGCAGTGAATCCTGCGGCACCCAGAAGCGTAACTGGGCATTGGTAAAGCGATCCTCATACGGCGCCCACCAGTCGAGCTGGGAGATGGTCAGCTCCAGGTTGCCGGGCAAGGAGCCTTCCGCCCCTACCTGCGCCTGCGGATCGCCACGGCGGATGGCCGCGCGTTTCCAGTGCAGGGTGTCCGCGTACATTTGCTCCCAGAAGGAACGCAAGTCGTAGCGGCGGGACACGGACCAGGGTTGCCCGGCCGGCGGCGCAACTTCCAGCGCGTCGAAGCTCGCATAGGCGCTGCTCCAGGCGCGGTTCAAGGCGGCCACATCACCGGCATACGCTTCATGCAGATAGTGCCGGTAGACGGCCAATTCGCGCGGCTGCAGGTCCTCGAAGACCGAGTAGTTATCTTCATCGCCCAGGCTGTAGACGTAGGGACCGAACGGTTTGGCAAAGACGCCCAGCGTTTCAAGCTGTTTTTCCTCTTTCGCGCGGGCCTCCGCGTCGAAGGTCTGCGCGCGGATGGAAGCGCCGGAGACGTGCGCGGCGTAGATCATCCAATGGGCGTCCGTGCGGCTCAACGCCTTGGACCCGAGCGCCACTTCTTCAGCGCCGTTCGTGGGGAATAACATGCCGGTATTGAAATCCGCCTGCTGCAACTGCTTCCCCATTAACAGGTTGAGATAGCCGCGCGCGTGGTAGTCCCGCGGCCCGATGCCGGGATGTCCCCAGATGAGGTTGATGAATTCGTTGCCCACCTGGCGTTTGATAAAACACTCGACGAGACGGGTATCGAGCAGCGTCGCGCCGTCAGACAGCCAGAGGCGCAGGCTGACCGCGCGTCCGCGAGCGGGGGCCAGGGGGACGGCAAAGCGCAGATTAGGCGAGGCGGTCGCTTCCCGGCGAAAAAAGACGCGCTCGTAATTATCGACCGCTTCCAGGCGGACGCGCCCGTTGGCGGGCAAGGCACCCCGCAGCGTGGCGGTGACCGTCACCGTGTCATTCGGATTAGCCACCTCAGGGTCAGTCGCGAGAGTGGCGATGGCAGAGGGGGCGTTGATGGTCAGCGTGGTGGTCGTCCAATCGATGACCGCGCCTTGCGCATCTTTGGCGATGAGATACAGGAATGCCGTGCCGTGCGGCGCGGGCGGCAGGGCGACGGCAAAGGTGACACCCTGGTCGGTTTTGGTGAGAGACACCTGGCCGGTTTGCGCGAACGTGTTATCCGGACGCACCAGCAGCGCCTGCATGGTGATGTCATCGGGGATAGCGCCGTGCGACGCGAGCAGCTTGCCGGTGAAGGCTTTCGGCCAATCGACGTGGGCAATGACGGCACCGTCCGCAATAGCGGGGACGATGCGGACGGCGGGCTCGCGACCGGCTGCCCAGAGCAGCGCGCGAGCGGTGATGCCCAACGCGGCGTCATAGCCTTGCGACGTGGGGATGCGCTCGACCGGGCGACCAAAGCAGTCACCCGCATACCAGTTACCGAGATTGACGGGCGCATCATAATTCAGCCAGGCGATGCGTCCTTTACCGAAATGGGCGGTAGTGAGCATACGGTCGGCGACCGCATCGCGTTGTTGCGGATCGGCGATGTTGAAATAGGGCAGCCCGACCAGCGCGCAGCCGCGCAGTACTTCGTGCCCCGGGATGGGCGGGGTGAGCGGCTGGTAGATTGATTGCGCACTGCGGGTGTTGGCGAAGACGCCGAGCACGCCCGTGCCGCCGCGCACCGCGCTCAACACCTTGTATTGGCAGGAGGCGGGCAGCGCGTCGAAGCAGAAATCCGCCAGGCAAATAACATCATAGGACCCGTCCAGCTTCTCGTTCAGTTCGCGCACCTTCTCCGGCGTGCTTTCCCCGACCACGGCGGTGGTAAAGGGGAAATCATCGGCGATGCGCTGCCCGGCATAAAGGGTGACCGCTTCGTAGGTGAGGTCGAGGCGCTCCCACATCTCCACCACATCGCGGGGGATGGCCCCGGCTTTGGGGATGAGAAAGAGCACGCGCAGCGGGCCGCCGGCCAGCGGTTTGGCGAAGGGCAGCGCGGGGGTGATCAGCCGATCGGTGCGGATCTTCTCCAGGTAATCCCCGTTATAGCGCGGGATATTGGATTCGTTATCTCGCGCAAGGGCGGGGCAGAAGAGTGCCAGGATTATGAGCAG
>DASXVL010000789.1:0-3223 GCA_036504255.1 Armatimonadota bacterium
GGGACAGACGGTATTATTTGTAGCGCAAATAATACCGTCTGTCCCTATTTAACTATCCCTATTTAACTATCCCTATTTAACTATCCCTATTTAACTATCCCTATTTAACTATCCCTATTTAACTATCCCTATTTAACTATCCCTATTTAACTATCCCTATTTAACATTAACTACGCCGCCTTCGCCAGCCACCCCTGCACCTGATCGCGGAAATGCGGGAGCACGACGTCCAATTCGCTGAGTTCCGGGTGCGTACGTTTTTCCCATTCCAGCGTGAGGAAGCTCGCGTAGCCTTGCGCGCGCAAAGCATGGAGCGCCGCGTCAATGGGCAGTTCGCCCGTGCCCACGGGCACCAGGGTCACCTGCTCGCCATCGGCGTTGAGCACGGAATCTTTCAGCAGCACGTAGCGAATCTCCGTACCTAGGTGCGCGATGGTCTGCGCGGGGCTTTCCCCGGCCTGACGGTAGGTGCTTTCCAAGTCCCACAGCGCGCGAATCGCCCGGTGCCGGGTAAGGCGAAGCAGTTCTTCCAGCACGCGGCTATCGGTGAAGGCGTCGCGCGTGTCCAGCAACAGGGTCACACCGCGCGCCTGCGCGAAATCACCGAGCAGGCGCAGCACGTTGATCGCCCGCTCCGTCACCTCGGCGGGCAGCAGCGTCACCGGCAGCGCGCCGCAGGGGATGCGCACAAACGGAGCGTCCACGGCCTTGGCCATGTCGAGATAGGCTTCCACAGTGGAGAGCGCCTGCCGCCGGTCCACTTCGTCGCCTACGGCGCTCATGAGCGGCATGTCGCAGGCAAGGCAGGCGGCTTGCACCCCAGCGGCGCGCAATTGGGCGCGCGTCTCCGCGATATGCGCCGAGGTGAACTCGGGCGCCTGCGCCAGATCCAGGGAACCGAGCAGGCCGTGAAACTCAATGCCCGCAAATCCTTCGCGCCGTGCAACTTCCAGGATACGCGCCAATGTCCACTCCGGACAACCGAGTGTACTGAATGCCAATTGCATGATACGTGCCCCCCACACGTATCATGCCTCAACTCCCGAATAAACGGTGTGCCGATTCGTTCACTTTCGCGCGAATGCGTGCTTCATCCATACCGAGTAACTGCCCGTGGCGCAACAAGACTTGCCCGTGCACGATGACGGTGTCCACGTCGCTCGCATAGGCGGCATACGCCAGATGCGACACCGCGCGGTGCGCGGGGGTGAGGTGGGATTTATTGAAATCGAGCAGCACCACGTCGGCCAGCGCGCCGGGCTCCAGCACGCCCAGGCCGCTCAAGCCGAGCGCGCGGGCGCTACCGCGTGTCGCCAGGCTCACCGCTTCCCAGGCGCTCACGGCCGTGGGGTCGCCGTGCACTTTATGCAACAGGGCGGCGGTGCGCACTTCGCGCAGTAGGTCCAGCGTGTTGTTGCTCCCCGCGCCATCCGTGCCCAATCCGACGGTGACGCCCGCCTGCAGATAGCGCGGCACCGGGGCGATGCCCGAGGCGAGCTTCATATTACTGCTCGGGCAGTGCACCACGCCGACCTTCGCCTCGGCCAGGATGTCGATCTCTTCGTCGGTGGGATGCACGCAGTGCGCCGCCGTCACCGGCACGCTGAAGAGGCCGACCCGCTGCATCTGCGCGATGGGAGTGGCGCCGTGTTCCGCCAGGCACTCCGCCACTTCGCCCTCTGTCTCCGCGAGGTGCGTGTGAATGCCGACGCCGAGATCCGTCGCCGCTTCGATCACCCGCGCCATCATCGGCGGCGGCACGGTATAGGGCGCATGCGGGCCAAAGAAGGGGATGATACGCGGGTTCGCTTCCGCCGCCAGCGTTTTCACCCGCGCAATCGCCGAGTCGAGCAACGCGTCCGCGTTAGGAATGACGCCGATGACCACGCCGGCAAGGCAGGCCCGAATGCCGCTTTCACGCACTGCGTCGGCGACCGCTTCCACGTGCCAGTACATATCGCTGAAGGTCGTCACCCCGGCGCGCAGCATCTCGGCGATGCCGAGCAGCGACGCCCAGTAGACATCCTCGGCGGTAATATGCGCCTCCACCGGCCAGATCTTCTCTTGCAGCCAGGTCATCAGCGGCAGATCGTCGGCGGCCCCGCGAAAGAGCGTCATCGCCAGGTGCGTGTGCGCGTTGATCATGCCCGGCATCGCCACCATGCCCGCGCCATCAATCACCTCCTCGCCCGGCTGCGGCACGGGCGCCCCCGCCTGCGGCCCCACATAGCGCAAGCGCGCATCGCTGATCACCAGCGCCGCGTCCTCAAGCACCGGCTGCCGCTCGTCCATCGTCACGGCGGTCACATGGTGGAGATGAATCGTCGTCATAATATTGAAAAACCTCTCTCCTTACTATTTACCTGGCGGAGAGAAGTTCCTGCTGGGAACGCATGCAGTCGGCATTATTCCCGGCTGTAGTGATAGCACCGTTTGGAAGCCGGCGACCGCCGCGCTCAGCCTGCTAACGAAAACTCAGAGGAGATGCCTTGCACCTGGAAGCACTTCCGGTTCTCTCGTACCCACCGGCGCGCGGCGGTCGCCGGCTTCCAAACAGTGCTGTTTTTCCTGCCGAGGGCTGTCCTTGGGGAACGTCTCTTTGTATAATGGCGGTATGGGCAAGCGCTTCATCCGCAAAAACCGCAAAGGTGTCCTGCACTTTATCGAACTGAATGTCCGCGAGCAGCGCCCGGCCTTTCGGCACGACTTGTTTGCCCGGATGGCGCTGCTTGAACTCCGCCGCCGCTGTGACGAGCACCCGGCCAAGCTTATTGCCTATGTGGTGATGCCCACCCATCTGCATCTGATCGTGAATCCGCGCGATGGGAATGCCGTCCGATTCATCAGAGACTATAAAGCCGCCGTAACGATCACCTATGACATGATCGCTGAAACACAGCGCTGGCAGGCGATTCGCGCCTGGCTCACCAATACCTTCGATGGCCATCGCCAACTATGGCAAGATGGCAAACATGACTTCCACCTCTGGGGTAACCGGCTCATCTGGCAAAAAATCGACTATATCCATAACAATCCCATCAGCGCCGGACTCGTCCGCCGGGCCAACGAATACCCCTACTCCAGCTTTACTGCGCGTTATGGTACTCCAGGCGAGGTGATCGTACCCATCGATAAGGAATTTTGGTGGGAAGACGATGATTTCGAAGATGAAGGCGACTGATCTTTTCACCAGACAGTAGATGTAGCACTGTTTGGAAGCCGG
>DASXVL010000790.1:0-1533 GCA_036504255.1 Armatimonadota bacterium
TTCGTCGATGATAATCTCATCGGCAATCCGAAAAAGGCGAAAACCGAGCTACTGCCCGCGCTCATCACGTGGATGGACGCGCACAAGCGACCCTTCCATTTCAACTCGCAGGTGTCGGTGAATCTCGCGGACGACGAAGAACTACTGGCGTTGCTGGTGCGCGCCGGTTTCGTGACCGTCTTCATCGGCATTGAAACGCCCAACGAGGCGAGCCTGGCCGAGTGCAACAAAACGCCCAATGCGCATCGCGACCTGCTCGCGCATATCCGCAAAATCCAGCGCGCGGGGTTGCAGGTGCAGGCCGGGTTCATCGTCGGCTTCGACAACGACCCGCTCGCCATCTTCGAGCGTCTGACGAACTTTATTCAGGAGAGCGGCATCGTCACCGCCATGGTCGGGTTGCTCAACGCGCCGGTCGGCACCCGCCTCTACCAACGGCTGCAGGCCGAGGGGCGTCTGCTGCACGACATGACGGGCGACAACACCGACAGCACGCTCAACTTTATCCCCAAAATGGACACCGAGACGCTCATTCGCGGCTATCGCAGCATCGTCGAATCGATCTACGCGCCGCACAACTACCATCAACGCGTGCGGCGATTTTTGCAGGACTTTCACCCCGTGGGTCGGCGCGTCTGGTCGTTCCGGCTCTCACATCTCTATCTCGTCGCGAAGATGAGTTTCGTACTCGGCGTGCTGGAACAGGAACGCGTCTACTACTGGCGCCTCCTCTTTTGGTCGCTCTTTACCCGCCCGCGCCTGCTGCCGATGGCCGTCGAATTCACCGCCTACGGCTTCCATTTCCGTAAATCCTTCGCCCGCGGCGAAACTAGTCCGCTGTCCTGAAGCGAGCACAGGCGTCCGGCATATCCAGGACATGGACGGGATATATGAGATTAGGGTCACCGGGGTGGGGGATGTGCGATGTTGGCGCCATATGGTGGCGTTACGCTGCTGCTAGCTCTGACGGTATGGCTGCTCACCGGCGCGATTGTCGGCATCATCGCCGGCAGCATCATCGGGGCGGACCGTCCCGCCGGGGCGTTTGGTGATATCTTCACCGGCATACTGGGCGCGCTCATTAGTGGCGCCATGTTCCGCTACCTGGGCGTGGCGTCGGACACCAGCGGCCTGATCTGGGATTTTTTCACCGCCCTCTTCGGCGCTATCGCCCTGCTCGCGGTCACGGAAGTCGTGCGCCGACCACACCGGCGCAATCGCAAGGATTGAAGAACCGTCTTGGCGTGTTCGAGAAACACTCACCATAGATGCGTTCATCCGCAGAAGAACACATCTATTATGTCATGCCGTTGCCACCAGCCTAGCCGGCAGTCCTTTGCACCGTGTGGAAGTCCCAAAGCGGGTGATCCGGTTGCATGCAGGAAGCCGAAGCTTATTCCGGAATCGTGTTGCCCCTGGTCTTCGTGCCCGTAGCGCGCGCCCGCTGTGGCGCGCCTGTCTTGCCTGCCGCTCCGTGCGGCGAAAGCGCCAAAGCGGTCCCGAATTGGCACCCGGCTCCCGTTCCGCCGCACG
>DASXVL010000791.1:0-4113 GCA_036504255.1 Armatimonadota bacterium
AGCATCTTAACGGGGAAGTTGCGACTCTCCCGTCAACCGACGGATCTGTGGTCGATCGTCGTACATACGGAGGCGCGCCTACATCCTGTCGCGGAGGAACGGCAGATCACCATCCATCTGGAGCCCCCCGCAGGCGCGCTCGATCTGGAAGCGGATGGCAAGCTATTGGAGCAGGCGGTGTTTGAAGTGATTGATAATGCCGTGAAGTTCACGCCCGCCGGCGGCCATATCACCCTGCGCGGCCATCAGGAGGATACGGCGGATATCCTGCAGGTACAGGACACCGGGTCAGGCATTGCGCTGGAACAGTTAGCCACGCTCCTCAAACCGTTTACGCAACTGCAGCGGAAGGAGGAGCTGGGCGGATTAGGCATCGGGCTGGCATTGGTCCGCGGCATCATCGAGGCGCATGGGGGACGGGTGACAATCACCAGCGCGGGGCTGGGGCAGGGTACGACTGTTTTGATCCGGCTCCCGCGTCCAGGAGAACACGCGATTGTGTATGAGCATGGAACGACGGAGGCGTCACAGGGTGCCGGCTCTTCCAGCAATGATCATACGGTGGACTGACCGTGGAAGCATTTCTGTCGGTATTTACGTGTCTGGAATTGCCACTCGCTCCCATGCCTATCAATAGTAGAACCAGCGCCGTACTACTGTTGCACAAAGCAGCGATAATTACGCAACGCGATGTGTATTACCCTCTTTCGAGCACGAGCACGAGCACGAGCACGAGCACGAGCACGAGTTGGACTACCCCATTGTCACTTCCACCACGGCGCGTTGCTTCCCGGCCAGCAGGTGCGGAGGCAAGCAGGGACCGTGAGAGAGATCGAAGGGGGCGCCGTCCAGGGTGAGGTGTGTGACGCCGTGTTCGACGTGGTGGGGGTTGTGCACGGTGATGTCCAGCATGCAGCCGCGGTAATGGCGGGTGATGGCGCAGCCTGGCCAGGTGGGTGGGAGGACGGGATCGATGACCAGGCCGGCTAGCTCCGGGCGTGCACCGAGCAGGTACTGGGTGGCGGCCACGTCCATCCAGGCGGCGGTGCCGGTGACATGGGGCACGTTGGCCCAGCCGAAACGCGGGTTGTCCGGACCGACGATGTTGCTGACCCAGGCGTACGGCTCACTCTGGTAGCGCTGTAGCCCGGCGGTGCGCAGGGCGTTGTGCGGCATCATCTGGGTGAAGTACTCCCAAGCGCGCGCGCCACGACCCAACAGCGCCTCTGCGATCACCACCCAGGCATTGGCGTGGCAGAAGATGGCGCCGTTCTCGCCGCAGCCGGGCGCGTAGCCGCTGAAGGGATCGGTTTCCTCCGGCCAGGTGGCAAAGCCCGGCGTCAACTTTTTCACCCCCACCGGCGTGTTGAGCTGCTCGCGCACGGCATCCATGGCCTGCGTCCACTGCTCGGGTTCCCCGACCCCGCTAATGATCGACCAGCTTTGCGGATTGAGGAAGAGCTTGCCGAAGACGGCGTCCGCCGAACCGACCGGGTGTCCGTCATCGTCGAACCCACGCCGCCACCAGCCGCCGTCCCAGGCGCAGGCGAGGAGTGCGCGCTCCTGCCGCTGCAGGCAATCGGCCAGCCATTCCGCCGCCGCGTTGTCACCCAATGCCTGGGCGATGGACAGCAGGCGACGCAGCGCCACCACATACTGCTGCCCGGCGAAGATCGACTCCCCACGTCCCTTACGCGCGAATTTGCCGATGATATCGTTCCAGTCGCTGCGCAAGGTGAGCGGAATGTCATGCGTTCCCAGGTGCGCCTCGGTGAAACGGATGGCGGTCAACAGATGCTCCCAGGCCGTGGCTTCCGGCCCGGCGGAGCGGGAGTCGTCCGCCAGGTAGGGCACTGATCGGCGCAGCGCGTCAAGGTCGCCGGTTTCCGCCACCAGCGCGTAGGCGTGTAGCGGCAACCACAGATGGTCGTCGCTGTGCACCGATGTACTCGGCGCCTCGCGCTCCTCGGGGAAGAAGGTGTGCACCACATGGCCATCAGCATACTGCTGACCGAGCAGGGTATAGAGCATCTCTTGCGCCCAGGCCGGCTTGCGGTAGGCGATGGCCAGCATATCCTGGCAGGAGTCGCGGAAGCCAAAGCCGCGAATACCCGGGGCGTCGACGTTTACCGCGCGGGAATAACGACCGGTGTGCACGCTATTCACCGGGCTCCACAGGGCGATCTGTCGCTGGGCGTCGGCGTCAGGGAGTTGGCAATCGAAGACATCCAGGTGTTCGCGCCACCAGTCCTGCAACTTGGCGAATTGCGCATCCACGGCGCCGGGAGCGCGCAGCGCGGTGAGTGTTGAGCGCACTTCGGCCTCTGCCTGCGGATAGGCGGTGAGTCCACCAGGGGCCAGCCCGAGCAGGAAAGTCACTCGTCCCGGCGCCTCCAGTCGCACCTGCTGCGCGGCGCATGGTTCGCCGGTGAAGAGCTCCAGGTCCCCGCAGTGCCCGCGCTCCACGCCCAGCGGGTTCCGCTCATCACGGTAGTTCCCCAGGAAACCCTGGCGATCCCCGGCATAGCTGACCAGCGGCGCGGTGGCGGCAAAGTAGACCAGCGGCACTTCATTCACACGTGGGTGGCCGTCGTGACGGAAGAGGTAAAATACGGCGTCAGCCTCAGCGTCGTGCCACACGTGCAGCATGTGGCGCAGGTAGTAGCCATAGAGCATCTCCGGCTGCCAGCCGAGTTGCGAAAGCTCGACATAGGCGAAGACATCCACCGGCCCCGCCTCACCGTCCAGCCGCAGATCCCACACCAGGGTATCGGAATCCGGGGCGACGAAGAGGGTCAACTCGGCGCGCAGCCCATCCTTCTCCGCGAGGAAACGCGTGTAACCGGGGTAGTGCCGCGCCTCCCAGGCATCCAGCGGCGTCTCGCAGGGGCGGAAGGTGGGCGACCAGACACGACCATCGGGCAAGCGCAGATAGATATAGAAACCCGGGGAGTCGGTGGGCAGGTGATACATGCGGTAGCGGGTCAATCGGAAGATCGTCGGGCTCCGCCACCAGGCAAACCCACCACCGGCCTGCGATACAAAGGCATGCAGCCGCCCGTTGGACAGGTAGTTGATCCACGGCGCCGGCGTATCATGCCGGTGGATAGCAATGGCGCCTTCATCATCCAGGAAGGTATAGTAGTCAGCCGCAACCGCCGGCGACTCCTGACCTGCACTCCGCGGGGCAAGCACCATGGGAACTCCTCATGCGTGGGGTGATAAGGATACTATAACATAACCAGCCCCGGCTCGTCTCAAAGCCGGGGCTGTGCGTATGAGGCGTATCGTCGTTCCCCTGCCGCTAGCCTGCATTATTCATAACCATTTCGAATAATGGCAAGCTAGCCCCTGGCGACAGTCGCCAGGATGGCGGCGAAAGCCCGGCAATCCTCTGCATCATGCATAATCCGGGCTAGGCCAAGGTGCGTACGGACTTCTCCCGGTCCCATTGGCGCGTCTTGGCCGCGGCAAGAAAGCGGTCGGTGTCGTTGGCGTCCACGATGCCCGCGTCGTGTTCGATATTCGCCTGGCGCAACAGCGCCTGGCCGCCTGCATCGGCGGCGATGGCCTTGAGGTGCCCGAACGCATCGCGCACGAAATCAATGGCGGCGCTTTCCCGCGACAACGCCCTTGCGCCTTCTTCGGAGAGAATAACGCCGACGGCGTCGAAGAGCACGGACGGGGTGCCGGCCAGTTGGCCGTCAGCCGCCAGCACCGAGCCGCCAGCCAGCTTCACCTCGCCAACCTTGGGAGCGATGATCTTCACGGTCGCCCCTGCCTTTATCGCGGCTTGTTGAATCTTCTTAATAGCAGCACTGTCTGAACCGTCCGCGATCAGAATGCCGATGGCACGCCCCTCCAGCGTGTCTTTCATCTTGCCGATGATCTGCAAGGCGGGCGAAGGCGCCATCTCCTGCACGGGCATCGCGGCCACCGGCGCCGCGGGCATCGTGTCGAATGCCAGACCCGCGGCGACCCGCTGGGCCAGGTCTTCGTCGATATGACGCAGGTGACCGACCAGCGCCTTCCGTATGTATACATGTTCGACCTTGGAGAGCTCAAATACTAACGCTGAGGCGAGGTGCGCCTGCTCATGCGCGGTTTGGCTGC
>DASXVL010000792.1:0-10398 GCA_036504255.1 Armatimonadota bacterium
GACGCATTACGGCGAACGGCACGAACTCCGTCACCGTGAGCCCGAATTGGACGGTGGCCCCCGTGGCGGGCAGCCAATATGTCATCACCGATTTCTATTCCGACGCCGTGTTGGTCAAGGATAACAACTTGTTCCAGAATCATCGCGGGATCTACTTCTGGAGCGGGGGTTCGTTTGATATCGCCGTCGTGAATAACCGGCTCGTCGATTCCGGTGAGATCTTGTTGCATACCTATCTAAAAAAAGATCGCATCGTCACCACCGGCGTGCCCGCCGGCGTCTGGCTCGGCATGCAGGAACTGGCCGTCCGTGCCCAGATCACCGATAATCTGGTACAAAACCTAACCGGCAAATTCCCCGCCAGTGTCGCGGTCATGGAACAACAACGGGTGAACACGGGCTCGGCGGTGTATGCGATCAACCCCAATACCACCTACAATACCGTCATTCGCCGGAATCGCGTGGAAGCGTCCACGCCGAATGCGGCGAGTACGACGGGGGAATGCCCCTGGACGGATGGGTATTTTAACTATACCCGCATTGCGGTGGGCAGTAGTAATGCCCTGCCGCCCAGTCAGGACGACACCAACAACAACATCCTGGGGACGATCTTTGAGAATAACATCGCCAAGAACACTGACCACGACTATTATCTGGGCACAGGCGTGCAACAGACCATCATCAAAGCCGGGGCGGGCACCAATAGCGCCGCAACGTTGATCAGCGATACCCAGGGAGCTGCGCCGGCGACGCACGCCTCCACCGGGACGGTGGCCGCGAATGCGCCGTACACCAACACCGTCTTCAATTACGATAGCGACGAGACGGAACTGTTCCGCGATAACTTCCAAGCCAATGGTGGCAATGACGGCTGGGCTCTCGGGACCGGCACCACTATCGCACAAGTCAGCGGTACCTATGTCTGGTACCCCACGGTGACCACTTCCACCTCGGCCTCGTATACGCTGCCGAGCGCGGTCGACATTCGCAAAGGCCCAGTGACGCTCTACTGCCGAGTGCGCCCCACCGACCCGAACAGCGGGTCGACTGGCATGCTGTGGTTCACCCTGATCAACTCCGTCGGGGGCACTCCCTACTGCGAATTCTACGTCAAACCGGGCAGTACCGGCACCTTCAAAGGCACCGGTGGGACCCTAGTGCCTACCGGCATTACGCCGTTTATCGATAACACGAGCTTCCGCGATTTCCGCCTCACGGCGACCCTCAACACGGATGGCAGTACGTTCAGCATGAGGGCGGACTATTGGAACGGCACGCAGTGGATCAATATTGGCACGGATGCGACAACCCGGGCGATCAATGGCGGCCTTTTCAATACCTTCAAATTGAATGCTGCTGCCACCTCCACCCCCTATGTCGCCGCCGTCGCCATCACGCAAAAACAGGCGCAGCCGCGAGAGAATTTCCCCTTCTGGTATGGCGCGGGAGAAATGGAACAATTCCGCGATAATTTCGACAGCGGAAATACCAATAACTGGACGTCACTGGGAGGCAGCTATGCCTTCAGCAACGGGCTCTGGTATCCGACCGTTGCCGCTTGGGCCTCCGCGGCGGTGACCCTGCCGGTCAATGTCGATATTAACAAAGGGCCGGTGACCGTCTATCTGCGGGCACGCACCGATAATCCCACTGCTGGATCGTCCGGCATCTTTTGGCATTGCCTGCTCAACGGCAGCAACTGGATGGAGACGGATATTCGTCCGGGGAGCACCGGCTCCTTTGCCGCATCGGGCGGTTCGGATCCGCACGAATTCGCGTCACATTTCGACAACAGCAGCGCCTATGTCGATTTCCGCTCGACAGCGAGCAAGAACGCGGACAATACGATGACCTTCACCGGGGAATACTATGACCCGACGCTAACTCCCCCCTGGCGGTTCTTGGACACCGTCTCGACGATCAATAGCTTGCCGATCTCGATTGGCACCGGGATCTTTTCCTCCCTCCGGCTCGGCGCAAGTGTCACGTCGGGGAATTGGCCGTACTTCACCACGGTCTCGATCACACAAACGCCCAACTAACTGCACCATCGCGTGCACCGCTGCATCTCGACGGGTGGCTCTCTCGCAGGGCCACCCGTCCCTGACATTTACGCGTGCTTTCGCCGACCCCTCACGGTGTGCTACACAAGCGCGTCAGCCTGGGGGTATTGACATGTGCCCAGGCTGTTGTGCGAAAACAGCCGTAGTCTCGCTCATCGGAAGCATCGATTTATTCGTGTTGAGAAACACAGATAATAACTGCGTCGTCAAAGAGGTTTTCCTCGGGGATGATGGAAAGGCATATAAACGCTCTGTTGTTCCTACTATCGGTGCTAGTTCAGGCGGATGATAGGATGCGCAAATTTCAGCCTATCGATTACTACTGAAGGAGAACAGATTATGGAATGCGCTTCTCACCCCACGGTAACTGCTTCCGAACAATGCACCGGGTGTGGCCAGTTTTTTTGTGCGGATTGCTTGGTTTCCGTCCAGGGAGCGCGCTACTGCGCGAACTGCAAGTCCAAGGCAGTACCGGTGCCGCCAAGCGCCGCAATCCCTCCGCCAATGGTCATGAGCGGCCAAGCAGTTCATCCGCAAACTCCGCAGCCCACGGTGCCCTGTAAAGAGGCTGGTGAGGCTCTCACACTTTCGATTATCGGGCTGTTCTGCTTTGGGATCATACTGGAACCGTTAGCACTGTCAAAAGCCTTAAAAGCGAAAAAGATGATGGAATTAAACCCGAACCTGGAAGGTGCAGGCAAGGCGCAAGCGGCGCTAATCATCTCCTCTATCGGCCTGGGGCTATGGGTATTGGGAATAATTATACGTCTAGCGTCTATCGGGGCTGCCCTACATTCATAATGGAGGATTTCCGCCATGCCGATGACCTGTCCTGATTGCTGTGGCGCGCTGACGGCGGTAAACGAGAACACCGCCTGTTGTACGGTACATGGTGGGCAATACCAGATTCTGTTTTCGCGTGCCATCGCCATGAACCCTGAAATATTGGCGCCCGCAGATAACGCCAGACCTGATCTAGTGTCGCTCATGCCCCCTGGCCTGGCGTGCGGGGGGCATCCAAGCGTGATGGCGACCCAGCGCTGTCAGTGCTGCGGTGCGCTCATTTGCAAACTCTGCGATTTCCCCACCGATGCAGGAGGGCACCTGTGTCCGGTCTGTGTTACACGCCCCCCGGACTGCGTGGCACGACCTGCAACCGTCACGGTCGATCGCACACAGAGATACCGACGGATGCTTATTTGGAGCTACGCACTGCCGGGAATTTCGACAGTCGCCCTGCTCGCCTTTATTGTGCTCGCCGCCACAGCAGAACACCGCAATGTGGAACTTCTAGGCCAAGGCGTGTCGTTTTTTTGTTTTTTCCCCGTGTTGATCGGGCTTGGCATGAGTATTGCGGCCATGGATCGACACTCGCCGTATAGCCGCGCACCCTGGGGCTCACTGATTTGGAATGGATTTTATCTACTTATCTACGTGTTCTTAATGATCATTGGGGCACAGGCGTAAGCGTATTGTCAGCAGGAGGAGAGACTGATGGCTTTCTGTATGAAAATCACGGCGAATACCCTGGTACAACACCGCTACATGCGCATAACGGATCGTGGGTTCGAGTACTGCGAAACCGCTATCAGGGCGCATGTCGAGCGCTTCCCTTACATCGCCATTGATTCAATTATAGTCTCCCCGTCACATGACATAACCATACAGGTGGGGGAGAACGTTTTTACGCTCCCTTACAAGCCGCAACATCCCAAACACCAAGCGTTCATTAGCGCGCTGTTGGAGCGCGTGCGTGCCACGTTACCGGCGAACGGGAATTAAGAGCTCCGTCCACTATTATTTCTCTATTATTCCCTCTCACCAGATGGTACGGTTTGCAAACTATCTCTTCTCTGATGCAAGTCGCGCCAGTGCGATGACTTCATGCGCTTTGTAGAATAGAGGAGACAACGGTGAACGATGGTTGCCGAGATCGTCCTCACGAGATTCGGCAGTCAACGAACCATCAAATGTCAGAAAAAAGAATTGCGTATACCCTACAGGGGGAAGAGGAAATGATGTTGTCGGCTTTGCCTGATCCATAAACTGTGGTGCGAATTCCAGCAACTCAGCGCATGCTTTGCGCGGCCCTTCATGTTGGCCGATTCCGATAATGCCACCACCATTACTGAAGTAGAGACTGACTGTTCCATCAGCAATAGTCACAAGCGTGACTACAGCATTTTGATACCCCGTCTCCATAAGCACTGCCCATACACGATTGGAAGAGGAAGGGCACAGGCCAATCGTTGCTGGATCGAGGCACAATATTTTTTAACGAAGCGTCTGATATATTTCCGGTGGCCCAACACGTTTCTCTACCGGCTTACCCCACGCAAACAGCCTGCGAAGTCCACGCAGAAATCCCGCCATAATGAACCTCCGATTCACATTTTATCGTCCGTACAAATTCCTTTAGGGCTCGCACAGAAATAATTGCGACAATCTGCCTTGCTCGCTTGGCCGCTGTCGTTGTTGAGCGGACTCGTCGTATGAGTGCATACGCCGTCGCCCGCTCGCCTAGACAGCAACCAAGCGTTCTGCGGCATTTTGTCACACGTATTTCTGCGCGAGCCCTTACCCTGACATTGATGATCTGAAGGACCAATCATTATTACCCTCCCCTTGAACAGGATTGGCAGTCTATTAAGAGATACTGGGATATCCAGTACCACAGAGTGCCCGCGAGTTGAAAGGAAAAGATGATAGATACCGGCTTCCGTACAATTTGCCTGGCATGTGCCAGTGCCTTAATGATGACACCCACAATCAGGGGGGCAAAAAACAGCACAGCCCATTGCCCCCCAGTTGGCTCAAAATGGCTATTCGCCTGTTGCTGTGAGACTTAAGACAGCGGGTAATTAGTGGCTGCGAGCCCTTCAGGGCTAGGGGAAGAGACCGGTGGTTACTTATGCGGATTCGAGCCGCGCGAGACCCGCTCTCCCGAGGGTAGGGAACGGCGGGACTCGCTGCGCTCGAACCCTTCCAAACTGTGCTGTTTTCCCACCGCCTCTGCAGAGCATCCCCGCTTTTATTATTGCGCAACCAGGGGACCGGGCGTGGGCGTTATGCTAACGGAGTGCCTGTCAGGCGCTCATAGGCTTCCAGGTATTTGGCGCGCGTGCCGGCGACTACTTCGTCGGGGAGGATGGGGCCGGGCGGCTCTTTGTCCCATGTCAGCGTTTCCAGGTAATCGCGCACGTACTGCTTATCAAAACTGTCCTGCGCGCGGCCCGGCGCGTAGGTCGTCACATCCCAGAAGCGCGAGGAGTCGGGCGTGAGCACCTCGTCGGCCAGCACGATATCCCCGGTCGCCGGGTCCACGCCGAATTCGAATTTTGTGTCGGCGATGATGATGCCGCGCCCGCGAGCATAGTCGGCGGCAGCCGTGTAGATCGCCAGACTCAATGCTTCCAATTTCTCCGCAATCTCCGTGCCGACGAGTTCCGCCGCCTGCGCGGGGGAGATGTTCAGGTCATGCCCGCTCTCCGCTTTCGTGGAGGGGGTGAAAATCGGCGTGGGCAGTTTGTCGGATTCGCGCAAGCCGGCGGGCAGCGTCATGCCGCAGACCGTGCCGCTCTGGCGATATTCTTTCCAGCCCGACCCGGCGAGATAGCCGCGGACAATGCACTCGATGGGGACGATCTGCAGGCGGCGCACCAGCATGCTGCGTCCTGCCAACTGCGCGCGGTACGGCTGCAACGCGGGCGGATACTCGTCCACGTTGGCGGTGAGAAGGTGGTTGCGCAGTTGCACCGTTTTGCTGAGATACTGGAACCAGAAGAGGGAAATCTGCGTGAGGACGCGCCCTTTGTCGGGAATGCCGTTGGGCATAATGACGTCGAACGCGGAGATGCGGTCGCTGGCGACAAAGAGTAGGCAGTTTTCGTCTACGGCATAGACGTCGCGCACCTTCCCCCGACTGATGAGGGTGAGGTCGGGCAGATCGGTATGGAGCAACGGATTGGTGTTGTTCGACATAGAAAACCTCGTTTAGGAAGTCATAAGCGTTAGCAGTATACTGTGTGACGATAAATCGGGCAACTCTTCAGGCTTCGTTCCACCAGGCGATGAGCGCAAAGCGGCCCGCCTGCCCCTGTTGCCCTCGGTGCGAAAAATAGCGTGCCGTGTGGCAGCGCGGACAGGCCCGGTGGACGATGATTTGCCGCCCATCGATCCCTACGCACGCCAGGTCGGCGGCGATCATGGCGCGGATATCCAAATGAGGTTTCTCCCCGCCGCGTTGCAGCACGGCGGGCCCGAACGCGTCCTCCACCGCCTCGGCCACGTCAGCGCCGACCTCCAGGCAGGCGGGGCAAAGCGTGGGGCCGATGCCGATGAGCAGATGCGCAGGGTCGCTATGCGCCCGGTCGGTCATCTCGCGTACGGCAGCGGAAGCGATGCCCGCCAGCGCGCCACGCCACCCGGCGTGCACTGCCGCCAATACGCGCCGCACGGGATCGACGATGAGCACCGGCGCGCAATCGGCGACTTGCATGGCCACCGGCACGCCCGGCTCGGAAACGAGCAGGCCATCCGTGTCAGGCACGGCATCATCCAGGCCGAACGCGCCGCGCCCGCGGTCCGCCGTGCCCACCCAGGCGAGGGCCGTGCCATGTACCTGTTGCGCCGCCACCAGCGTCGTCGGATCATAGCCGGCGGCACGCCCCAAGCGTCGGCGGTTTTCCGTCACCCGCTCGGGGTCATCATGCACATGGTAGCCCAGGTTGAGCGAGGCGAAGGCGCCATCGCTGACACCGCCTTCCCGCGTGGAGATGAGGTGGCGCAAACCGGGGATGTCCGGAAAGTCGGGAATGGTCTCATACATGGCAGGTGTTACCAGAGCGGTTTGAACTTGGTGCGTCGCGCCAAGATGGCATCGACCCCCCAGGTGCGCCCGGCGGCGGCGATGAGCACGGCCAACTCCATGACCAGAAAGAGCACATAGCAGAGAAACGGTGGATAGAAGTTTTCTCCGGAGGGCGGTAGATTCCACACACAGAAGAGCGAGAACAGCGTCACCGCCATCGTCAGCAGTGCCCCCAGGCGCGTTAGGAGTCCGACCAACAACAGGACACCGCCAAGCAAACTCAGCAAGATAAGGAGGAGGGTGATGGCATCGACATAGCGATGCACCGTATGTTGCAGGAAGCTCTGGAAACCCGTCCAGGCGCTGCCGGTGAGATAGAGCCCGTTGTCCCCCGTTGCCGTCCGCAAGAACTTCGCGATATTGGCGCGCACGGCAAAGTGCACGAACCCCTCATAGAGAAAATAGCCTCCCAGAAAGAGGCGCAGCAACACCATCCCCGCGATGCACGCCTGTGGGTGGCGATCTCCACCTGCCGATTTTGCCATGACGTTTTCTACCTCCGTAGCCGCGACCTGCAGCATCATTTCGCCGTTCCCGTGCGTTTTTCCTGTAAAAATACCACCGCATGAATCGGTCAACCTTTGGCAGGAGAGCAAGAAGCAGGCGACGAACTCTATCTGATAAGATGGGAACACTTGTACAGTTTGGCGCGGGAAATATCGGACGATCTTTTGTGGCGCAACTATTCGCGCGCGCCGGTTACGAAGTCGTCTTTGTCGATGTGGTCGACGAATTAGTCACACAGTTGAACGCCAAGCGGCGCTACCGGGTGATGATCGTCGATACTGAGAGTGACGTCGTTTGGGTGGAGGGCGTGCGCGCCGTGCACGGCAAGGACGTGGCGGCAGTGGCGGAGACACTGGCCGAGGCGGACATGGCGGCGACATCGGTGGGGCCGAACGCACTGCCGTTCCTCTATCCGGCGATCGCGCAGGGGCTGCAATTGCGCTATGCGCGGTATGGCCTCAAGCCGCTGGATATTATTCTCGCCGAGAACCTGCGCAACGCGGCGTCCATAGTGCGCGCCGGATTGCGCCAGCATCTGCCGGCAGACTTTCCGCTCGACGCCATGGTCGGCTTGGTGGAGACGAGCATCGGCAAGATGGTGCCGATTATGACCGAAGCGCAACGGCACGAAGATCCGCTGTGGGTGTTCGCCGAAGCATACAATCAGCTCATCCTTGACGCGCGCGCGTTTCTCAACCCCATTCCCCCGGTGCCCGGTCTCGTGCCCAAAGCGAATATAACCGCCTATGTGGATCGTAAATTGTTCATCCATAACCTGGGCCACGCCGCTGTCGCCTATCTCGGTTACCTGCATGATCCGGCCTTGCGTTATATCTGGCAGGTGACGGGGATACTCGGCGTGCGTGACGCGGCGGAAGCGGCCATGCGGGAATCCGCTCGTGCGTTGCTCGCCGCGTATCCCGATGAGTTTACCGAGGCGACGTTGGCCGAACACATCGATGATCTGCTGCGGCGCTTCACAAATCGGGCACTGGGCGATACCGTCTATCGCGTCGGGCGCGATCTGCTGCGCAAGCTGTCGCGCGAGGACCGCGTCATCGGCGCCATGCTGTTTGCCGCAGAGCACGGGGTGGCCTCCCCCGCGACCGCCCGTGTGGCGGCAGCGGCGATGGCTTTTCGTGCGACGGACGAATGCGGGCGGACCGCCTCCCCGGATGCGAAATTTGCGGACGAGTATTATCCGGCCGGTCTAGAGACCGTCTTGACGCGGGTCTGCGGTTTGGACCTGGCTGCGCCGGCGGATGCGCAGGTCGCAGCGGCGATACGCGTCGCGCACGAGGGACAGCTCGTCGGTAGTCGTTAACGGAACGGGCGCTGTCCCGTCCGACTTTGAAGGGATGTATCATGCGTGTCTTGGTTATCGGTGGCACGGGGCTCATCAGCACCGCGATTGTCGAACAATTAATCGCCCGCGGGCACGACGTTGTCCTGCTCAATCGTGGAAAGACACGCTCGCGCCTCTCTGTCACCATTCCGGTCATCACCTGTAACCGGCAGGATGTCCAGGCGTTCCACGCGGCGATGCGTGAGCTGACCGTCGATGCGGTCATCGACATGGCGGCTTTTCGTGCGGAGGAGTCACAAGCCGCCTACGAAGCGTTTCGTGGCCGCATCAAACATTTCATTCATTGCTCGACGGTGTGCGTGTACGGTGGACCGCTGAGTATGCTGCCCGCCCGCGAAGACGAGCTCCATACCCCGGTGAGCGAATATGGCCTGAATAAGTCAGCGTGCGAGGCGTGCCTCATGGCGCGCTACACGCAGGACGGCTTTCCGGTGACGATCATGCGCCCCTCGCATACCTACGGCGAGGGCGGCACCATTATCCACACCCTCGGCGGCGACACCGCCTACCTCGATCGCCTGCGCAAAGGCTTGCCGGTCGTCGTGCACGGCGACGGGCAAAGCCTGTGGGCGTCCGCGCACATCAGCGACGTGGCGCGCGCCTTCGTCAACGTGCTGGGCAACGACACCGCCATCGGCGAGGCGTACCAGGTGACGGGCGACGAATGGATGACCTGGAACCAGTATTACGCCACCGTGGCCGCGGTGCTCGGCGGGCGTTTTGTGCCGGTCTACATCCCCTCCGTCGATCTGCACGGGATGGCGCCGGAGGAAACGGCGTCCACCTACGAGATTTTCCAATGGCCGAGCATCTTCGATAACGGCAAGGCGCACCGCGACCTTGGTTACGCATATCGCATCCGTTGGGAAGAAGGCGCGCGCCGCACCATCCGCTGGATTGAGAATAATTGGGGCATCGCGCACGGTGAGGAAGACCGCCTGAACAACCGGCTCATCGCCGCCTGGGACCTGGCGCGCACCGCCGCCTACTCCGCTGTGGGCGTGGGCGAAGGCGAGGCCGCAGAGGTGTCGGCGTGATCGGCGTCGGCCAGCGGTATGTAGATGGTAAAAGTACTGCCCTGCCCGAGGCCCGGACTGTCCGCCGTGACACGCCCACCGTGTAAGCTGATAATACCTTTGACTAGCATCAGGCCGAGGCCAAGGCCGCCGGTCTGTTCCGTGCGTTGGATTTGCTTGAACGGTTCGAAGAGTTGTGGGAGTTGTTCGGGTGGAATGCCACGCCCGGTATCGTGAATCGCAAGGACCGCCTGCGCGTCCTGACGCGCGCCTGTGACCGTGATGACGCCACCCGGATCGGTGAATTTGAGCGCATTTTCCAGCAGATCGCCAATAGCTTGCGCAATGCGGCGTGGGTCGGCCATGATGGGCAGCATCATGTCGGGTGGTGGTTCCAGTCGCACCGTCATTTTGCGTTGCCGGGCGCTCAGTTCGCTATCCCGCACCGCTTGCAGCGCAAGCTGCCAGAGATCGCTCGCGCGCGGCCTGATGAGCAACTTGCCGTGGATGAGGCGCGAGATATCGAGTAAGTCTTCCAGCATCTGATGCTGCAGGCGGGCGTTGCGCTCGATGACA
>DASXVL010000793.1:0-6310 GCA_036504255.1 Armatimonadota bacterium
CCAGCATGCCGAAGATCATTTCGTCGAAGCCGTTCGGAATCGGATTATAACTCCACATCCCGTGCGGTTCCATGCGACAGCGCAGGCCGGGCACTGCCGTGTAGCGGTCGTACCAAATATCTGCATCAAAATTGGAGTGGACGCCACCATTGGCCAGTATCCCCCCATTGGCGGCCACGTGTTGCAGAAAGGCATCGCTCATTGAACCGAACATGTACACGATGATCGGACGCTGGGGATCTTCTTGGCGCACCGGATCAAATTCATTGTCCAGGATGAAGCGTTGTGCTCCCTCATACATAAAGCGATTGTAATCCGCGA
Organism: Armatimonadota bacterium; assembly: GCA_036504255.1. Classification (GTDB taxonomy): domain Bacteria; phylum Armatimonadota; class Hebobacteria; order CAIYQO01; family CAIYQO01; genus DASXVL01. Next base: position 322 of record DASXVL010000793.1, read on the forward strand.
GCAGGGCCTTCGGGGAATCGGCGTCCTTCCCCGGCAGCGCCACGTTGGCAAACGTGGCATACGCCCGCCCATACGCGGCATTCAAGCGGGCAATAGCGCCGTAGCGCTTGGCGAGATATTGTGCAAAATGCTGTCGGGCGGCTTCGTGATGCGAATCAATCACGCCGTTGGCCCACGTGGTATCGATATGCTCGTTTTCGAAATAATAGCCCCCAAGGCCGGGGTGATTGAGATACTGGCGCGCGAACTGCGTGCAGAATTGCTTAATGATCTGGGGAGCGTACTCGCCATTCGGGTACAGGTATTTGCCGACCATATAGCCCCATAACGTCCCCACGCGGTGGACGGTGCCGTCGGCATCGACCTGAAACTCGACCGGCGCCCAATCAACCGGCCACTTCAGATTCAGATAGGGGATCATCCGGCATCCCTTTTCTGCCGCCATATCGAACATGGGCGTCAAATAATCCCAGTCATACACGCCGGGGATCGGCTCCAGACGATTCATATCGACGCGAAAACCGATATTCGCGCTGTGCTGTTTCGCTTCGTCGATGTTCCGTGCCATGTGCTGCTTCGGATCCTGCCCCAGGTCGTCCGTGAAGTGGGTGTTGATCCACTGTTTCCCCGGTCCCGCCTGGTCGTCCAGCGACGGAATATTCGCTCGGGTGACGAAGGCTGGGGCCTTGTCCAGCTCATTACGGATGCCGATGGGGCGTTCCTCATGCTCAAGACGTTTGCCGCCTTGCCAGAGCTCGGCCACGACCAGTTCGACGGTGCGGTGTGGGGTATACGGCACGGTGATATTGCCGGGCTTGGTCACCAAGACCTTTTGTTCGCAGGTCACCGGTCGCACCGCCTGAAAGACGGGCACCCAGAGTTCGTAAGGGATGACCGTATAGCGGAGTTCACACGCGCCGGCGTTGGGCAGGCGGCCCACCGAAAAAGTGATCTCCGCCTTATCCGTCTTCTCCAAGCGGCCATAGGGTTTGGCCGGATTAATCGCCAGCAGCCCCGTTTCCGGCACGGTGGTGACGGGTTTGGCGCTGCCCTTCACAATGATCAGCTTGACCCAATCGGTGGTGAAATACTCGCCGGTCGCGGCGTTATAGGACTTGCCTTTGATGCGATAGGTGCCCGGTTTGGTCAACGGGATGGGGAGCTGGCGGAAAAAGTCGGGGACACCCTGCGCCGGCAGATTGGATACCGTGCTGGCGTACACCAGGCGGTCCTGCGTGTCATAGGCCGAGAGCTGCAGGTTCAACTGGAGCGGACGGCCTCTTTTTGCCTGATCCACCACGTTATCCAAGAGTAGATAGGGCACAACGGAGCCAGCGCTTTGGTCGGCGAGCGCCCGTGCGCCACTCCCATTGAACTCCGGCATGCTGAAATTATCCCGGTAGTTGCCCACCACATAGTAGAGCTGCGCCTGGGCATAATTGATGCGGTCGAGCCCCAGGTCTTTCACATACAGCGTTCCACTCGCCTTCCCTTGCGGCGTGTTAGTGACTTTCAGCGAGTAACCGACGAAGGTAACAGCGCCTTCCTTGCGCGGCACCGCGATCGTGAAGTAGCGCCATTGCCCGCCCTTCCGCGAATTCGGAGGAGCAATATGAGAAAAGAAACCGTTGCTTGTCCCGGCGATTTCTTTGCCTTTGGCATCCGTGAAGAGCGGCGTCAGCGCAATACCGCATGTGCTGTCCGCAGGAAAACACGCCCAGTAATTCACCGTCGCCACGCCCGTATCGAGCGCGAGCGGCTGCTTGAGATAGCAGGCGTTCACGGCGTCCTTTGCTACATCAGCAAACGTGATCTTCAGCATGTCATCGTTGACGGTGGTAAACGAAAACGCAGCGGGTGCGTCACGCCAACCTTCCGGATGGTTACCGGCCGGTATGCGTTCGTACGCGGGTGGTGAAACCACGGTCTTTTTGCCGGCAACGTGTTTACCGAGGCCCTGTGTGTTTAACAGGGCCACCTGCCCATCAGCGAGCGCACTGTTGTAGATAGCAAACCCCGCAAGATCGAGCGGGGCGTTGTTCCGTTGACGATTGCCACCGACCAGCACGGGCCCGTTCACCTGGAGGATAGCTGGTGATGCCGTCAGGGTTCCGGTGCGTTTCATGGGGTATTCTTTGCCGTTCAGCCAGAGGCGGACGCGTTTGGTGTCACCGGGTTGGCTCTTAAAGTCTTCCGGCTGGCTTCCATCCCAGGTCAGCACCAGGCGGTACCATGGCCCGATCTGCAGTTCGTCATCGAGTTGCGGCTGGTAGCGACTCTCATACCGTTGCGTAGCGTTGGGTAGCGTGCCACTGATCACGAGGGTCGGCCGATGCTTTTCCCTGCCAGTCTTTCCACGACCGCTGACCATCAAGGTCAGGTTGGACGCCAGCTGCAACAGATAGCCATCGAGTTCCTGGGGCACAGGCCCTCCCCCGCCAGTTGACATCGGGAGGACTAAACGGAACTTCATGTACAGGGTGCATTGTGTGGCGCCGTTGAGCGTGCCTCCCCCATTCCCGCATTGCAGCACGGCGCTGCTTTCCGCCGAGACGTCGCGCATCACGCAGGCCACCGCGTCTTCACCGCCCTCCCCTTGACTCCAGCGCACCCGGCACTGTGCGGCAAACGCCGGGTGGACGAGACTGGGTAAAAACCGGAATTGGTTCAAGGCCACGTCACTGCCAAGGCCGGTAAAAGTTTCGCTATCATAATTGATGACATCGCCGAACTTGGCCTCGGGGGGCAACGCACAATTCCAGCCGACAACGGGCGCGGGTAGTGCCACGCCATTGGCCGCCCATACCTGGTCAACACCGCAGAGGGTTAAAACCAGCAACACAAGGATTACACGCAAATTGTTGAAGTAGCGCATTGATCGGGTGTCCTCTCGCATACCATACATTACATTAGTATTCGTAAGTAGCCGGGGTAGACCCGCACGTCGCATATCGACGGTGTAGGCCACCGCGTCGTGCGTGGGAGCAAAACGGATGCGGTGAGATAGGGCGTGATCGCTTTCGCTGCAAACTTCTGCATCGGTTATTCCATTATGCCTGCATCCTGCGTGCTGTCATTGATGGCGAACCCGTAAGGCGCCAGCTCATGCCAAGGCTGGTCGGTACGGTTGACCGTCACCTCGGTGCCATCTGCATACCGCGTGATAGCGACACCCGGCGCAACTTCCCAGCGACCGACCATCGCCAGCCGGCGCAGTCGTGCGACATCACTGGCTGGCCCGTAGCAGTAGTGATAGGTGTCTGCCAGGACATCAGCGACCGTCTCGTAGGCCGGGATGCCGAAATTTTCGCTGGGGCGCCAGCAGACTTCCCATTCCGGACTGATGCCCCAATCGATGAGCATTGCCCGGTAGGCCGGTGTGTCCTTCACGGACTCGCAACAGTTAATGCTCCCATGTACGGCCACCATCAGCAGGGGAATAGTGCGATCAAATAAATAGCGGCCCACCGGCGAGGCGCGATGCCAGGGTGACGGATGGGTATACGAATGGAAGAACCCATCAACGACAGCAAAATACGGTCCGAACGGATACTCCGTTGAGACACCGCCCATGGTGTCGGTGATAAAGGTAAACATCGCCCGGATCTTGTCCATATATGCGGCACGCTGTTCCACAGGATGCTCCGGGGAGTAACAGGGCATAAAGCTCCCGATCGCATCGACGTGATGATGCCCGTGCACGCCCAAGGCCGCGATGGCCGGCACATCACGCTTCACATATTTGTCAAGAAAGACGGCAGGACAGATATTATGGCTGCGCCCGCCACTCCAGATAATGCTCGTCCAGGCCTCGCCGGTGCGGTGCTGGATTAACTCCTGTTCGTCAAATTCCGGCGAGCAGGGGTAGGCCCCGCCATACGAATCATGCACACCCAGTTGCACATCGTGTGCCTGGCACCAGGCAATCAACTCACGAAAGCCCGCTTCACCACCCAAGCGTTCGTCAACCGGGAAACGGGTCGGGGGCATGCCGTCATGGCCATCCTGCCCCCATCCCACCAAGATGGCCGTGATCTTCGCCATCCCGCGCGCCTGGCACGCTTCCAGAATCTGCCGCGCCTGCGCAAAGGTGCAAACGGGATGGTACGGTCCCTTCCCGTCTTCGACGGGGTCTTTATAGGCCATGAAGATCTTCAGAAAGAAACGGTCCAGGTAATCCGTCGCCTCCGGGCGTATCGCGCCTTTTTCGTCCCACGTCTGCAGGCCGCGCTCCGCATGGAGAAACTGCCGATACATGTTGCCGAGAAAGACATAGCCCTCGCCACCGGCATACTCGGCAGGCGCAAACGTGTAGCGCACCTCGCGCCGCCCGGGGATGCGATCATCCTGCTGTTCCCACCGGTAGATCAATGCCGGGTGCGTACTGTTCGTGTGCGCGCGCTCCCAATGCACGCGGGTGATGAGTTCTGCGTCACAATCGCCGGCAGCCACCAGGCCGCAGAGCGTCCCCTGCGCGCGGGTAATGCCGAACACCGGCATATTGCAGACATGTTCCCACTGGTCGTTGCTGCTGTAGATGGTCTGGCGTACCTCGCGGGGATAGTCCTTGTTAAAGAACGTCTGACATCCGGACCAATTCGGCAGCGTCAGATAGCCCGGCTCGCCGGTGGTCGCTGCTCCGAATTCCGGCAGCAGTTCGATGGACAGCAGGCGGTACAGCAGCGGATTGCGTTCGACGATGTCCGCGTCATCGATGCGCACGGTGAATCCCTGGCCATCCGCGCGTTCCAGGAAATGGAGTACGATCTCAAGCTCGATATTGGGAAAGCGTGCAAGGACCAGTTGTTCATGCGCCGTATGCCGTTGCACGGCAATTTCCCCCCGTGATGACAGTGACGGAGTGCCGGCCGTCCCAAACGCGTGCGCACTCTGACTCGGCGCCGCCACCGTCGCCGGTCGCGGATGCTGCCGGTCGTAATAGTGTACCTGGCACACCGGACCGGGCGATTCCCATACTGCGCCGATCGCTGTCACCCAGCGCACCTGTCCGGTCGGCAAGAGCTGCAGCGCACACGCGCTGGTGGGGGTGCTTGCCGTCTCCAATTGCGTTGCTTGCATATAAGTAATCCTATCTTCGGTTTAATTGGCACAGATACGGGACAACTGCTACAATAGAGCGCCCTACATAATTCGGCATCCCTGGAAACGTTTCCAACACTATGGATATTATCGGTCAGCAGGTGATCTGTCAATACCCCAGTCTACAGCAATGCTCACGCGTAGCACAGTGGGGCGTCATGCCGTACGCGGTGCAAGTAGCCCTGCGCGTCTTTTCCAAAGACGCAAATCGTACTATGATAAAGCACATACAGTCGCGACGATGGAGAAGGGACCCATGAGTAAACCGAAACAGCAGGCTAAATCCAACGCCGCGGGTGTAACCATACGCGACATCGCCGAGCGATGCGGGGTTGGCATTGCCACTGTTTCCAGAGCGCTCAATGCTCCGGACACACAAAACCCCAACACCTCTGCGCGCATACTCGCGGTGGCCAAGGAAATGGGATATGACCCCACCCGCTATCACTGCGCCCGCCGCTTAGTCTCCAAGCACGGGAAAGAACCCATCAACCATCTCATCGCCGTGTTCTTGCCGCAAGATTTTTACAAAACAATCTACTACAGTGCCACGCTGCAAGGTATCATGGCTGGCCTGACCGAACGTGGCTTTGGGCTGCTCACCATTGAAATACCGTATGCGTATGGTACGGCTGAAATATTACCGCAAGACTGGATAAGCATACTGCCGCCCAGCTTTAATCGTGGCGATGTGGATGGCGTCATCGGCTACATGCCGGAAGATCGTTTTGTCTCCTTCGCCGCCACGCTACGCGCACTGCCCACATTTGGTGAACGGCCTATCGTCATACTCGTGGAGTCAACAACCGCCTCATTCAGCATCAAGGTCGACAGACAATCCGGTGCGCGAGAAGCCGCACATCACCTCTTGGCAACCGGTCATCGCCAT
>DASXVL010000794.1:0-2280 GCA_036504255.1 Armatimonadota bacterium
AGCGCGTCAATCAGCATATGCTCGAGCAAGAGGCCATCGAAGCCGTGATCGATATCACCTATAAAGAGGCCTTGACCGAGCAGAACCTGGAACCGTTAGAGCGCGGCGAAATCGAAGACCTGAATGCCGCTGACGATAAGACCCTCACCTACACCGTGCTGGTTTCGGTGCGTCCGGAGATCAAGTTACCGACGTACACCGGGCTGAAAGTCACGCAACACGCCACGCAGATCAGCGACGAGCAGGTCGCCGCGGAGATCGAACGGCTGCGCGAGCGCACCGCCGATTTCAGTGAAGTCGACGACGGCATCCAGACGGGCGATTACGTCACCATCGACTATGCCATGACGGTGGACGGCGAAGCCTATCCCGACGGCGACACCACCGGCTATCCGCTGGAAGTCGGCACCGACACCTTCTTCCCGGAACTGAACGAGGGGCTGCTCGGCGTCAAGCAGGGCGAGACGACCACGGTCACCACCACCTACCCGACCGATTACTCCAATAAGGACCTCGCCGGCAAGACGGCGTCGTTCGAGATCACCATCCAGCAGGTACGGCGCATGATTAAGCCGGACGCGTCGGATGCCTGGGCCGAGACCATTTCGCAAGGCGCCTTGACCACCATTGACACGCTGCGCGAACGCTTGAAGGAAAACCTGCAGGCGATGGCGTCGCAGTCCGATCACGATCAAGTGCGCAACGAACTCGTGCGCCAGGTGGTCGAACAGGCGGAACTCGATCTGCCGGAGACGCTGGTCGACGAAGAGTTCAGCCACTTGATGGAAGAACTGGAACAGAAATTGACCCAGCAGCGCATGACGCTGGCGGAGTATGCCGAAGCGGTCACGCGCACGGAAGACGACATCAAAAATGAGCAGATGCTGCTGGCGCGCGACATGGTGCGCCGCTCCCTCGTGCTGCAGGAAGTCGCCCGTTGCGAGAAAATCTACGTCACCGACGAAGACGTCGATGCTGCCCTGCTCAGTTTCGCGCAGGGTGGACGCTCGCTCAAAGATATCCGCAAAGACCTGGAGAAATCCGGGCGCTTAAACAGCATTGCCAGCCGCATCTTCCATGAAAAGGTGCTCGGCTTCCTGGAAGCGCAGGCGGAGATCACCGTCGAGGGCCAGCCCACGGACGCTGAAACGACGGAAGCGCCGGCTGCCGACACCGACACGCCCGACGCCACCGAATAACAACCGGGCGAAATGCAGGAAATCTTACAAGGCGGCTTTCGGGCCGCCTTGTCTTTTCTTACACTGGCAGGTACAATGCGAATATGGATTCTTTGTGAGTCCAGACTCGCTTTCAGTGTTAAGATGTGGGCCTTTTGGGGAACGCTACTGTTACGGCGTCTCCACCCGGACCTTTCGCGCTGTGCCGAGCATCCGCCTCGCGAAATTCCAGGTGATGCCAGTGGTGACACGTGGTAGCGTTATGGAGACCAGTCAACTATATTCGGAAGGAGACCTATCGTGTTAGTGCCAATGGTTGTGGAGCAGACCCCGCGGGGCGAGCGCGCTTATGATATTTTCTCCCGCTTGTTAAAAGAGCGGATCATCTTCCTCGCCGGACCGGTGGAAGATCATGTGGCCAGCTTGGTGGTGGCGCAGATGTTGTTTTTGGAGAGTGAAGACCCGGAGAAACCCATCACGCTCTACATCAACAGCCCAGGCGGCTCCGTGACCGCGGGCATGGCCATCTACGATACCATGCAACTCATCAAGCCGGAAATCAAAACCTTTTGCGTCGGCCTGGCGGCCAGCATGGGCGCCGTGCTGCTCGCGGCGGGCGCGGACGGCAAACGCTACGCGCTGCCGAACTGCCGCGTGCTCATCCATCAGCCGTTGAGCTATGGCATCGGCGGGCAGGCCACGGACATCGATATTCACGCGCGCGAAATTCTCCGCACGCGCACACGCTTGAACGAGATTCTCGCCCACCATACCAAGCAGAGCCTCGAACGCGTGGAAAAAGATACCGATCGTGACTTTTGGATGTCGCCGGAAGAAGCGCAAAGCTATGGCCTCGTCGACGAAGTCATCCAGCAGCGCTAATATTTCGCCGCAAATCTCATACTAATCCCAGCCGTGCTGCAATCGCCCCTCACCCCAACCCCTCTCCCCGAGGAGAGGGGACTTGGTGATGCGGCGGCAAGGCGACACCACTGGTACTCGCAAAATTCGCTTGTCGAGCAAGGCGAGGGGCCGGAAGGAGATTTCCGGCCCGATCGCTAATTTTTATAACAGCTTTTTCAAACCTAGCCCTGATGGTAAA
>DASXVL010000795.1:0-2008 GCA_036504255.1 Armatimonadota bacterium
TGTGGACCGCCAGACGGAATTGATCGATTATGATCAAGTCGAAGCGCTGGCCCTGGAGCATAAGCCGAAGCTGATCGTCGTCGGGGCAAGCGCCTATCCGCGCATTCTCGACTTCCCCCGCTTCCGTGAAATTGCCGACAAGGTGGGCGCCTACCTGCTCGCCGACATGGCGCATATTGCTGGTCTGGTTGCCGCCGGTGTCCATCCCAGCCCGGTACCCTACGCCGATGTTGTCACCAGCACCACGCATAAAACTTTGCGCGGCCCGCGTGCGGCTATCATCCTCTGTCGTGCCGAACTGGCGAAAATAATCGACAAAGCCGTCTTCCCCGGTGTGCAGGCCGGCCCGCTCATGCACGTCATTGCCGCGAAAGCGGTGATGTTCAAGGAAGCGCTATCCCCTGAATTCAAAACCTATCAGGAACAGACGGTCAAGAACGCCAAGACGCTCGCCGCCGTGCTGCTCGCCAATGGCTTCCGCCTGGTGTCCGGTGGTACCGATAATCACTTGATGCTCGTTGACCTACGCGGCCAGCACCTGACCGGACGCATCGCTGCCGACGCGCTGCGCGCCGCCAATATCATTGTCAATTCCAATTCCATCCCCTATGACCCGCCTGCGCCGTCCAAGTGGTCGGGCATTCGTCCGGGCTCTCCCAGCCTGACCTCCCGTGGCATGCTGGAAGCTGAGATGACGCAGGTCGCCGGTTGGATGACGGAAATCCTGCTGCATCCGGAAGATCTCGACCTGCGTGCGCGCATCAAAGCTGATGTCAAGACGCTATGCGAACGCTTCCCCATCTACGAATACCTTTCGCACGAAATCGCCTAACACGCGCAAAATCATGGCAACCTTCAAGCCCGGAGTCGCATGACTCCGGGCTTTTTGCCATCGTCATACAACATGCGGCGGTCTCGTTGCACGCCCGCAGACTTTGGGAGAGCGTTGCGACCTGATTTGCTCACGTCGCGTGCTACCATACGACAAAGCAGTGGGAGGTGACGGCGATGGGATTTGATGCGCGCGAGTTTCTGCAACGGCTGCGGGACACGAACCCGCAAATTCGCGAGGCGTTCCCGGACGCGTACGCGGCCTATCTGGATTTCCATGAGAAAGCGCTGGCCCCTGGCAAGGTGGACGCACGAACGAAAGCGCTCGTGGCGCTCGGCGCGTCCATCTTCGCCAAATGCCCGTACTGTATCCCCTATCATGTACAGCGGGCGCTGAACATGGGCATCACGCGCGACGAGATGATTGAGATTGGCCTGGTGGTGGCCACCGTCGGCGGCGGAGCGAGCATGACCTATGTCTCGCAAATGCTGCAGGCCATTGCCGATCTGGATGGCGGGAATGATGAACCGGAAGCATTATAATGTCTCGTGCGCAGGGATATAGCCCTTGCTCGGTGAACCATAGTTAAGCATCCTTTCGTGATGCCATTCACACGTTAAAGGGAGGCCTGCGTGAGTATTGCCCACGTTACGCAAATAACCTTGCCCTACTTACGCCATCCCGCCTGGTGGGCGACGCTGGACAATGGACATCAGGTGATCGTCATCCACAAGCCCGGCGATGTCGTACACCTGCATACCGTCGTGCGTACCGGCTCGGTCAACGAGTCCGATGAGAATACCGGTGTCTCGCATTTTCTTGAGCACTTGATGTTCAAAGGCTCGGAACGCTTCCCGGCCGGGGCCTTTGACCGGATTCTCGAGGGTATTGGCGGGCGAGTCAACGCCAGTACGTCGAAAGATTTCACGCAATACTACATCACCATTCCCAAGGGGACCGACGGTGAGTATTACCGCCTGGCCCTGGATCTCCATGCCGACATGCTGCTGCACGCCGCGCTCCCCGACAGTGAGATCGGGCCGCCGTTTGAGGTAAACAATCCCAACGTCACGGAAAAACGCGAACGCATGGTGGTGATTGAAGAGATCAAAATGGGGCGCGATAACCCGTGGCGGCAATCGGTCCAGCGCTTAAGCGAACTACTCTATCCGACAC
>DASXVL010000796.1:0-9694 GCA_036504255.1 Armatimonadota bacterium
GGACGTGACCGGCGTCGTGACCCTGAATGAAGGGTTAGAGATGGTCATGCCGGGCGACAACGTGACGGTGAACGTGGAATTGATCCAGCCGATCGCCATGGAAGAGGGCTTGCGCTTCGCCATTCGCGAAGGCGGCCATACCGTCGGCGCCGGTGTCGTGACCAAAATCGCTCAATAAGCGGTAAAATCCCGTCAACACCGTCAAAAGGTGTTGACGGGATCGCATAAATTGCGTATTATTTTCAGCTGTGTGCCAGCGTTGCTTGGCACTCGTACCGTGATAAAGATTCCCGGGACAGCCCCAAGGTGGGCTTACCGATGGGAGGCATACCGTCCATGCGCAAAGACACTCGCAAAGTGCCCGGCGACAAAATCCGCATTCGCCTGAAATCGTACGATTATCGTATGTTGGATCAGTCAGCCCTGAAAATCGTGGAGACTGCGCGCCGCACCGGCGCACGTATCGCAGGCCCCGTACCTCTACCGACCGAGATCAACAAATTTTGTGTGATCCGCTCACCGCATATCGACAAGGAGTCCATGGAGCACTTTGAAATGCGCACGCATAAACGGCTCATTGATATCCTCGAGCCCAATCAAAAAACGATTGATGCGTTGATGCGGATTGATTTGCCGGGCGGCGTGCACATCGAAATTAAAATCTAGCGCTTAACCTTTGCGGTTAAGCTTGTATGGCGCCACGCAAGTGGCGCACCCCATGAGCCCGCTCACGGCTCCGCTGGGGAAGGAAGGAACCTCTGACCATGGCGATTCGCAAGATGATCATGGGACGGAAGGTGGGCATGACTCAGCTTTTCGCGGAAGATGGCAAAGCTATCCCCGTCACTGTGCTGGAAGTCGGACCCTGCTTTGTTGTCCAACGCCGAACATTAGCCCGCGACGGCTATGAATCCGTCCAACTGGGCTACATGCCCTATGAGAGCCGCGATGTGCGGCGTGTCGAAGAGATGCACCGCCTGCATGAACAACGCCGCAAAACGAATGATCGTTCTGCGGTCACGCAGGAACCGCGCGGTCCCCATCGTCTGACGCTCGCGGTGTACGGGCATTTCTTAAAGAACAACATCCCGCCGTTACGCTTCCTGAAAGAATTCCGCGTGGCGGTCCTCGATGACTTTGCCGAAGGGCAAGAGATCAAAGCGGACATCTTTAACGCCGGCGAGAAAGTCAATGTCATCGGCACCTCGAAAGGCCGTGGGTTTGCCGGCGTCATGAAACGCCATGGTTTCCATGGCGGCAACGAGACGCACGGTTCGATGTTCCATCGTAAGGCCGCGTCCGGCGGTGCGACCGATGCCGCGCGCGTTTTCCCTGGCGCTCGTCGTCCGGGTCACATGGGCGCCGCGCAGGTGACGGTAAAGGGACTGACGGTTGTCCGCGCTGATGCCGACCGCAACCTTCTGGTTATTAAAGGCGCCGTACCCGGTCCCAACGGGGGCGTGGTGGTGGTAACGATGCCTGACCGCCCGACGATTGAACGCGGCAAGGGCCGCTATGTCACCTTTACGGCATTGGAGAAAGACTAATGGCTACCATACCGATCTTTACTCCCGCCGGTGAACGTGCGGGTGAACTTGAATTAGCCGCCGAGGTGTTTGGCCTTGAGCCGAACAAGGCGCTAATGCACCAGGCAGTCGTCAGCACGCTGGCCAATATGCGCCAGGGGACGGCCGACACGAAGACGCGCGCAGAAGTGCACCATACGACGAAGAAACTCTTCAAGCAGAAGGGGACCGGTCGCGCTCGTCAGGGCATGCGATCCGCCCCGCACTGGAAGGGTGGCGGTATCGCCTTTGGCCCGCATCCCCGCGATTACAGCGTGTCCTTCCCGAAAAAGATGCGCCGGAAAGCCTTGCTCTCCGCGCTCTCGTCCAAGTTGACTTCCGAGTCGATCACCGTGGTGGAACACTTCGGCATCACCGAAGCCAAGACCAAACAGGCGATCGCCTTGTTAAGCGCACTGCAACTCTCGGGTAAGAAATTGCTCGTCGTGCTCGATGAACCGACCGAAGCATTGGTGCTCGCGTTCCGCAATATACCCAACGTTTATCTGACCACCGTCGAAATGCTCGGCACCTATGATGTGCTCAGTACCGACCGCTTGCTCTTTACGCAAGCCGGTATCACGCTCTTACAAGAGTTGAAGCAACAGCCGATTGGCATGGCGCGTTGGATGGCGAATCAACAGCAAGGGGGTGCCGCGTGAGCAGCAAACCAATCCATCAGATTCTCATTCGCCCGATCATGACCGAAAAAAGCGTCAGTCGTACGCAGGTCAGTGATGAGCAGCAGCGTGTCCAATACATGTTTGTTGTGGCGCTCAGTGCGACGAAAATTGATATCGCACGCGCCGTGGAAGAATTATTTGTCAAAGAAAAGGTCAAGGTTGCCTGTGTACGCACCATGCATGTGCGTGGTAAACAGCGCCGGATGAGCATGCGCCGTGGCAAACGGGCGAGCGTGGGCACCACGCCGTCCTGGAAAAAAGCCATTGTGACCTTAACGCCGGATTCCCCGACGCTGCCGTTACTCGAAGGCGCCTGACCTGGCAATTCCCGGGCTGTGCCGTCCGGGCTATGGCAACTCTCTAGCCGCTAATAGAGAGAGTGGAGACTTGTTATGGCATTGAAGACCTATCGACCGACTTCGCCGGCGCGCCGGTTTATGACGTCGGCCGACTTCAGCGATCTGACGAAAAAAGAACCGGAGAAATCGCTTACCCGCCCGATCAAACGCACCGGCGGCCGCGACAACACGGGGACCATCAGCTGTCGCTACCGTGGTGGAGGCGCCAAGCGCGCTTATCGCATTATCGATTTCAAACGCCGGAAAGACGACGTGTCTGCCACGGTGATTGCGCTCGAATACGATCCGAACCGCACCGCCCGCATCGCCTTGCTCGAATATGCGGATGGTGAACGCCGCTACATTCTCGCCCCCTTGGGCTTGAAGGTCGGTACGGTGATCGAGTCCGGGCCGAAAGCCGACATCAAGCCGGGGAACGCCCTGCCCTTGAGTAATATCCCTGTCGGTACGACCGTACATGCGATTGAGCTGCAGGAAGGCAAAGGGGCACAGATGTGCCGCAGCGCTGGCACCTCGGCGCAGTTAATGGCCAAAGAAGGCAAATTCGTTACCTTGAATCTCCCTTCGGGTGAGATGCGCATGGTGTTCGCCGGTTGCCGCGCGACCATCGGCCAGGTGGGGAATGTCGAACACGAAAACATCAGTCTGGGCAAGGCTGGTCGCATGCGCCATATGGGACGCCGCGGTCACGTGCGTGGGTTGGTGATGAATCCGTGCGATCACCCGCATGGTGGTGGTGAAGGCAGTAGTCCGGTCGGCCGCAAAAAAGGGCCTGCAACCCCGTGGGGGAAGCCGGCGCTCGGCAAGAAGACTCGCCACAACAAGCAGACCGAGCGGTTTATTGTCAAGCGCCGCGGCGCGAAGTAATAATGGGCCAACACCCCGCCGGGGTGGGAGGACAGTATGGGAAGATCATTAAAGAAGGGCCCGTTTGCCGACGAGCACCTGCTGAAAAAAGTTGACGATATGAACCGGAAGGGCGAAAAGCGGATTATCAAAACCTGGTCCCGCCGTTCGACCATTCTGCCGGAGATGATCGGGCACACGATTGCCGTCCACGACGGGCGAAAGCACGTCCCGGTGTTCGTGACGGAAAATATGGTCGGGCACAAGCTCGGTGAGTTCGCCCCGACTCGGCATTTCCGCGGCCATGCCGGAAGCGAGAAATCGTCGAAGGTTCGCTAACACTTGCGCGAGTATCCGCGTTGTGGAATAACCCGGTGAACTGCCGGGGGAGATAGGGCACTGCCATGGGCAAGAATGCACAAGAACGAGGATCACGCAAAGCGTCACGCATTGCGCAGCGAGTGGCTGAAGGCGTCGCCATCGCCAGCGCGCGCAACATTCGCATGTCGCCGTTGAAGGTCCGTCACGTCATCGATTTAATCCGCGGTAAAGACTATCAGGACGCCGTCTCGATTCTGAGCTTTACCCCGAACATCGCCGCCGAGCCGATTCGCAAATGTGTGCAATCCGCCGCGGCGAACGCGGAAAACAATATGAGTCTCGATCCGGAACGGCTGTATGTGAAAGCCTGCTTCGTGGATGCCGGGTTTACCTTTAAGCGCATGCATCCGACCACGATGGGGCGCGCCCGGGTGATCCGCAAGCGCACCAGTCACATCACGGTCCAGTTGGCCGAACATCCGCGCACGCGGACCGCTCGCGCGGGGGGGAGTAAATAATGGGGCAGAAGGTTCATCCATACGGATTCCGATTAGGCATCATCCGCGATTGGCAGAGCCGCTGGTACGCGGATAAGGAATATCAGGTCTTCGCCGTTGAGGATCATAAGATTCGTCGCTATCTGCGCTCGCGCCTACCGAGCATTCTCTCCGCCGGCGGCGGGAATCGCCGTCCTGGTGGCCGTGGTGGCCGCGGCATGGATGCCGGGGTATCACAGATAGAGATCGAGCGCATGGCCAATATGGTCAAAGTGACGCTGCATACCGCGCGTCCGGGCTTGATTATTGGCCGTGGCGGTCGCGGCATTGATGAGTTACGCGCCGAAGTCGAAGCCATCATCCCCCGCAAAGTGCAAATCAACGTGCTGGAAATCAAACAGCCGGAACTTGATGCGCAGTTAGTGGCCGATTCGATTGCCAACCAGATCGAGCGTCGTGTCTCCTTCAAACGCGCCATTCGTTTAGCCATTGCCCGCACCATGCAGCGCGGTGGCAAAGGGATTAAAGTGTTGGTCGGCGGACGCCTGGGTGGCGCTGAAATCGCCCGTAGTTATGGCGATAAAGACGGCAAGATCCCCTTGCATACCCTGCGTGCCGACATCGATTACGGTGTGGCGGAAGCCAGCACGACCTATGGCAACATTGGCGTGAAGGTGTGGATCTATCGCGGGGAAATTTTGCCGGGCGCCACTGCTGGCGCGCCGCGACCTGCGGTGGCCCGTCCTGCAGCGCCGATGGCCCCGACGACCCCGTCGGAAGCCGCGGATAAGAAAGCCAAGGGCTGGCGCCGCGTCGCCCGTCCGGACGCCGCACACGTGTCCCCGGAAGCGGAGACCGAATCTCAACCCGCTCCGGAAGTTTCGGAGTCTGTTACCACGTTTGAGGCGACCACACCGGCCGCTGAGGCGCCCGCCGTGACGCCGGAGTCGATCCCCACTGCGGAGACGACGACGGATGGCAGCGAAAACGCCTAACGGTCCTGTGTAGAGGAGGAAACGATCATGTTAATGCCCGCCAAAGTGAAGTTTCGGCGGTTGCACCGAGGCCGCAGACGTGGGGATGCGACTCGCGGAAATACAGTCGCGCTAGGTGAGTTCGGTTTACAGGCGGTCGAGTCCTGCTGGATGACCAACCGACAAATTGAAGCCGCGCGCGTCGCGATGACCCGTTACGTCAAGCGCCAAGGTAAAGTCTGGATCCGTATTTTTCCAGACAAGAGTGTCACGGCCAAGCCGGCGGAAACCCGCATGGGTTCCGGTAAGGGAGCACCTGAACATTGGGTTGCCGTGATCAAGCCCGGCCGCATTCTCTTTGAGATGGCCGGCGTGTCGGAGACCGATGCGCGCGAGGCCATGCGTCTGGCTGCGCATAAGCTACCGATCAAGACCAAATTCGTCAACCGCGAGGAGACGGAAGGGGGAGGCGCCCAGTGAAACTCACCGAACGTGAACGCCTGCATGGCTTAACCATGGAGCAATTAACCAGTGAACTGCTTGAGGCCGAACGCGGGCTCTTGACATTCCGCTTTGACGCGGGGTTGAACCGCTTGACCAATACCGCCGGATTGCACAATGTTCGCAAGCGCATCGCTGTGCTGAAGACGTTGATGCGCCAACAGGAATTATTGGCAGCGGCCGGCGTGGCGTCAATGGATGAGTATAAAGCATTTAAAGTTACCGAGCGTAAGTCGTATCGCAAGTCGAAGGTCCGCTAGGTAATTTTCGACCGAGAGCATGGAGTATAGAACCATGGTGGAAACCGAAACTCGCACCCACCGCAAAGTCCGCGATGCGGTGGTTATTAGCGACAAGATGGATAAGACGATTGTGGTCCAGGTGCAAGACCTGGTTCAGCATCCGCTCTATAAGCGGGTGATCAAACGTACTTCCAAATTCAAAGCCCATGATGAGCAGAATAGTTGTCACATCGGCGACAAAGTGCGCATCATGGAAACACGTCCCCTTAGCAAAGACAAGTGCTGGCGGGTCACGGAAATAACAGAAAAAGCGAAATAGTCTCGTTCAGCATAGCGCCATATTCGGCATTGTCATCATCCTGTCATCCCTGAGGTACGGTCCGCAGACCGTAACAGGCCGCTCATTTTTAGTGGTTGGAGGCAGTTATGAAACACTTTGAGACCGCTCAGATTCGCAATATCGCTCTCATCGGGCATGGGCATTCTGGAAAAACGAGTTTGGCCGAAGCCATGATGTTCCAGACTGGAGCGATTGGCCGCTTGGGACGTGTTGATACCGGCACGACGCTTTCCGATAGCGATCCTGATGAGATACACCGCAAAGTATCCATCGGCACGTCGCTCTTGCCGGTCTACTTCCAAGGGGTGAAACTGAATATCCTTGACACTCCAGGGTACGCGGATTTTTATGGCGAAGTCGTTGGCGCCTTGCATGTGGCGGATGCCGCATTGGTGGTGGTCGATGCCGTCAATGGCGTCGAGGTGCAAACCGAGCGCTATTGGCGGCTGGCGGAAGCGCGCGCTCTGCCGCGCGTGCTCTTGATCAATAAGCTCGATAAAGACAACGCGAGTTTCGAAGACACGTTGGCGACCTTAAAGAAGCGCTTTGGCAGCGGTGTCGTTGCCGTGCAAATGCCGATCGGCGAGCAAGCCAAATTTCGCGGCTTGATCGACCTCGTGCGCATGAAGGCGTTCATCGAGACTGATGATACGAGCGTTCCGCAATGGAGTGAGATCCCGGCGGAGTTGCAGGCACGGGCCGACGAATTACGCGCTGGCGTCATGGAAGCCGCGGCCGAAGCCGATGACGACTTGACGCTGAAATATCTGGATACCGGTGAGCTGTCGGACGAGGAAATTATCCGCGGTTTACGCGAAGCGATTTGTGGTGGACGGGTCTTTCCGGTCTGTGTCGGCTCCGGCTATAAAAATTATGGCACCGCGCCGTTGTTGGAGATGCTGGCGAATAATCTGCCTTCTCCCGACCAGGTGGCCCCGGTGCTGGCGACCAAAGGCGAGCAGGAGATCTCTTTACCGGCGTTACCGGCCGGACCGCTCGCGGTGTACGTCTTTAAGACGACCGCTGATCCGTTCGCTGGTCGCATCAGTTTTTTGCGTGTCTATTCCGGTACGCTGGCCCCGGCCAGTGAGGCCTTTAATAGTCAACGCAGCGCCAAGGAACGCATCGGCAATTTGTTTGTCATGATTGGCAAGCAGCAGGATGCTGTGGAGCGGGCCGTCGCCGGGGATATTGTCCAGGTGGCGAAGCTTCATGAGACGACGACCACCGAGACGTTGTCGAACTCGCATGATCGCTTGCAAATCGCTCCGCCGGTCTATCCGGAACCGATGCTGAACTTCTCGATCTCGCCGGTGAATAAAGGCGAAGAAGATAAGCTCGCGCAGGGGATGCATCGGTTCGTCGAAGAAGATCCGACCTTGCGCTTTGAGCAGGATGCGGAAACGCATGAAGCGATTGTGGCGGGGATGGGTGAATTACACCTGGAAGTCACGCGAGATCGCTTGAAACGCAAATTTAACGTGGATACCGTGCTGGGGAATCCGACGGTGGCCTATCGCGAGACCATTCGTCTGGCCGCTGAAGGGCATGGCCGTCACAAAAAGCAGACGGGCGGCGCTGGGCAGTTCGGTGATGCCAAGTTGCGTATCGAACCATTATCGCGCGGCGCCGGGTTTGAGTTTGTCGACGCCGTCGTCGGCGGTGTGGTGCCACGTCAGTACATCCCGTCCGTCGAAAAGGGCGTGCGCGAGACCTTGAAGCGTGGGCCATTGGCCGGCTTCCCGATTGTCGACCTGCGCTGTACCTTGTTTGATGGTTCCTACCATCCGGTCGACTCCAAGGATATCGCCTTTCAGAGTGCAGGGCGATTAGGTTTCCTGGAGGCCATGGGCAAAGCCCAGCCGATGTTATTGGAACCGTACGTCAATGTCGTCGTGGTCGTCCCTGATGAATTTATCGGGGATATTATCGGCGGCATCTCGAGTAAGCGCGGACGCGTGCAGGGGTCTGAATCGCTGGGCGGCGGCTCCTCCGTGGTGAAAGCGCAAGTGCCGCAGGCGGAGATGTTCCAGTATTCCAATGAACTGCGTGCCTTAACACAGGGACGGGGTAGTTTTTCGATGACCCTCTCTCACTATGAGGAAGTGCCCCCGCACGTTGCGGACGCGGTCAGCGCCGCGGCAAAGAAACGAGCTGAAGAGGAGCGATGAGCCTGAGCTCTCGCTGAAAAGGATAGATCGATGATTCAATTACGAACGCGTTTGAATGTGGCCGATAACTCCGGCGCCCGTGTGGTGGAGTGTATCCGCGTATTGAAGGGATCCACCGATACCACCGCGCAGATTGGCGATATTATCGTGGTGGCGGTCAAGACAGTGACTCCCGGGGGAGCGGTGAAGAAGGGTGATGTTGCGAAAGCCGTAGTGGTGCGTACGAAAAAGCCGTTGCGCCGACCAGACGGTTCGTACATTCGCTTCGATGAGAATGCCGCCGTTCTCATTAACGACCAGAAGAATCCGCGCGGCACGCGCATCTTTGGCCCAGTGGCCCGTGAACTGCGCGACCGCGATTTCATGAAAATCGTCAGTCTCGCCCCTGAAGTGCTCTAGCTTTAGCGTCTGCTTGGTGAATCAAGGCCTAGGGTCTTGACACGTCAAGCCGAAATCTTTATAATTTGCGCTTGTGTGACTCCGCGCAAGACATGTTTCGCGCGGGTCTCAGCGTGTTGGTGGGTGCCATGAAAATCGTAAAAGGTGATACAGTATACTTACGCTCGGGTAAAGACGTGGCTGGAATCAGCCGCTTGCCGAAAGATGCCCGAGGTAAATCGATGGCCGAGCAAATCGCGGCGGCCAATGAACATCCGGGCATCCGCGGCAAAGTGTTGCGCGTGATCCCCTCCAAGGGCAAGATCGTGGTCGAGGGCGTGAATAAGGTGACCAAACACCAGCGTCCCAAAGCGACCGGCGGAGCAGGGCTGGTGCAACAGGGTGGACGTATCGAATTCGAAGCGCCGATTCCGGTCTCCCGTGTGCTGCTTGTCTGCCCGGATTGCCAGAAGCCGACCCGCGTGGGCATGCGTTTAAAAGAAGAATCCCGTCGCACATTGACGGGTTCCAAGATGACCACCGTTCGCGAGCGCATCTGTAAAAAGTGCGGCGCCGCCATTCCGACGCCGGTCGAAGCGCGCAGTGGTAGTTAAATAGCGACCTCTTCTCTACCGCCGTGCGGCCATCGGGTGCGTACGGGATGGTAGAGTGCAACACGAAGGAGTAACTCGTGGCAAAGCAGGATACGAAACATTCGGGCGCGCCCACCAAAGCAAAAGGTGGAGCCAAGCCCGCCCCGCAGGGACGTAATAAAGATGCCGGAGCCCTGGTCTTCGGCGGTGTGGAAGAGACGGGC
>DASXVL010000797.1:0-8835 GCA_036504255.1 Armatimonadota bacterium
CCGCGTGGGCCACTTGCTGAAGGAGCGCCCGTGTCAGTTCCGGCGTGTGATAGCGGGTCAGCGCGGCAGTGAAGACCGTGGGCGGATCAAGGGGAAAGTACTGCAGCTTGCTGAGGCTGGCGGCCAGCGCCGTGCTGATGCGCGGATCTTTCGGTAAGTAGCTCAGCGCCAACAAGGCCGCCTGTTGCGTCGTATAATCGTCCGAACGCAGCAAGGCGAGGGCCGGTGCGAGCGCGCGCGGATCGCCGAGTTGCGCTGCCGCGACCAGTGCGGCGAGACGCGTATCATTGTTAAAGGCCGTCGGCTTGAGTTGATAGACTTTCCAGACTGCTTCCGTGGCGCTCTTCTCGCCCAGTGCGCCGAGCCCAAGCATGGCCGCTTCGCACAGCCGGTCATCCTGGGGGTTTTTCGCGGCGTCGAGCAGTTGCGGCAGCGCCGTGCGGTCTTGCAACATGCCGCGTGCCTGCAACGCCGCCGCTTGTGTCCAGAAGTCAGTCTTGAGCGCTTGGATGAGCGGGAGCGCGCGCGCGTCGCCCAATAGGCCGAGTAGCCGCACGACCTTAGCCTTATCCATATCCTTGCTGGCGGTGAGGAGCGCGCACAGCTGCGTGAACGTCTCGTCTTGCCGTGCTTTGAGCGCGCCGAGTACGCGCGGGTCAATGTTCAGGGACGGTCCATGGCACAGCGACCCCAAGACGGCTTGGAACACTTTTGGGTCTTTCGTCCGGAGCAGATATTCGGCGATCTCGTTCCGTGCATCGTCTAATGCGCCGACTTCCAGCGCGGGTAGCAAGCGTTCGGGCGTCGCCGTCGGGTTACGGAGCAGGGCATGCCCTAAATCGCTTAACGACCAGCCTTGCATCCTGATACTATTGATCGCATTCAGACCGGCAATGACTTGGGGAATGGCGCGCGGATCAGGAATCTGCGCGAGCGCGTACAGCGCGCTGGCATACAAGGGGCTTTGGGGACCTTTCAGTTCCGCCGCCAGCGCATCGTAGGCCTGCACATCGCGCGTGTTCCCGAGCGCCAGCAGCACGGCGAGATGCGTAGTGTCGTCTTTCTCCTTCAACAGCGGCAGCAGCGATGTGATAACCGTGGGGTCATGCATGTTGCCGAGCGCAGTAATGAGGGTCGGTCGTAGCGAGCGCATGGCGGCGCTGGTATCCGTGAGCGCGGCGGTCAAGGCGGGGATGGCGCGGGGGTCGCCAATCTGGCCGAGCGCTTGTGCGGCGAACTCACAGTCCTGCCCGTCTTTCGCGCCGGTTTTGAGCGCCAGGCACAGGGCATCGACGGCGCGCGCGTCGCCAAGTTCGCCCAGCGCGCTGAAAATGCCGTTATGATCGACCCCCGCCTGCGGTTTGGCCAGCAGCGCCAGCAGCGGCGCGACGAAACGCGGGTCCCCGATGCGCCCGGCCGCCTCCACCGCAAAACTTGACGGATTGCCCGTCGCGGCCTGCAACTCGGGGAGAATGATCTCCGTCAGGCGCGCGTCGTGCTGAGAGCCGAGCGCAATGATCGCGTCCCCACGCTGGGCATGGTCCGGATCACGCGCGAGCGTGAGCAGCGCTTGCATGGCGGTTTCCCCACCGATCGCCGCGAGCGCCTGCACGATGTTCCTGCCGTCCTCAGTGTTATCTTGCTGCAGCAGCGTGATCAGCGCGGGCAGCGCCTGTTCATCGCCGATATATTGCAAGGCCTGGATGGCCGCGGTGCGAATATTGTCATTGCGGTCCTTCAACAACGCGCAGAGCGGCGCGACGCCACGTGGGTCCGCCGCGACGCCCAGATTGATCGCCGCGTTTTTGCGCACTGACGGGTCGGTGTCTTGGCACGCGGTGAGCATCGCGGTAATCACGCGTTCATCCCTGGCGAAGGGCTCAAGTTTCTGCGCGGCGGCCGCGCGCGTCGCCGGCTGCGCGCTTTTGAGCTGGGTTAAGAGCGGGGCAATCTTGGGCGAGGGTGTCTGCTGCGACAGCGCCGGGCACACCAAGACGGCGAGGCAACACAGTACCCCTGCCAAACGTGAGCATATGGACTGGAACATCGGGTTATCTCCTTATATGGCCGCGCCGGAACCAATCACCTGTGGAGGGCATGCGCTTGATTCCTTGTTATTCAATCTTGCTGCCGTCGTATCCTCCCATGCTTTTTCGCCGGGCGCATGCAGTTATTGTGCGGTTTATTCCCATGGTGTTTGCGCACATCTGCGGGGGAGGGCTCCCATCTCTCTGCGGACACTAGTTTTTCAGTCTCATCAGAGACCATTAGCAGCATTATCTCATTTACGCTAGTCGGACGGCATAAAGATCGCGCTACGTACATTCGATTGGTGACAACGTGGGGATATTTCCCGCGCGACATGAACATAATAAGGGACACGGAATAATGGGTCAGACGGTATTGTGCTGTAGCTCGGAGGCTAACTCGGCGATGGCTCGTTCTTCCCAGTTATGTAAATGCAGCCCGCCGATCACGGCATAGATCTACGGGATGCCGGTTATTAACTGGACTGTCAACAACATATTACTCACGCCGGCGTGGCAACAGCCGGTGATGACCACCAGCCCTCACTCGGTCGTTAATACCAGCGACTGTTCATCCGGGAAACAGTCAGTACGCCAGCAATTAGCACATTTTCGCTGGACATGGGGGCACGCCAGTTAATAATGGGGCAAGCCTGGTAATGTTTGACTCACCGGCCATGTTGGGTAGCTAGTAACTGCAGTGCGCCACACGAAGATGACCCCTTGACAGCCATGAAAGCCGTGAGGCATACTCTTTACGCCTATGTGTCGTCATCGTCAGTTTCGACAACTCGTTCGTCTTATTGCGCTGGTCGTCTTGGGAGGATTCCTCTTCTCGGTGATGCCCAGCGTTTCCGCGCATGACGATTCGCATGAGAACACGGCCACGTGTATCTGCGTGTGCTGTGATTGCGAGCCGACATTCCAAGAGGCCACCACCCCCAAGTTACCGCAACTGGCTCCATCATCAACGATGAAATTGCCTCTTCACGATGAGGTTCTGCTCTCTCGCGACATCATCTTCTCACTACTTCAGCCTCCGAAGACCTCCTAACCACGTCTTCATTGTATCGCCCGTGAACGCTCCGAATGCATCAGTGCGCCTTCGTTTCACAACGATGTCCGCCTACGGTAACCTGTTGTATCGGCGTGCTTGTCAGTACTCTCCTCACGTCCACGATACCGTGTTGATCTTTCTGCTCCAGCATGTACATTGACCCATGGTGATGAATGCCAAGGGGTTAGTGTGCGTCACTCCTATGTACTTCTCCCGTTTCGGTCATCGTGCCGACAGCGGCGGAAAAGGTCGTTAACAAAATTTTGGATGAGGTCGAAGTCCATGTACAAAGCTCTACAGCTCTTCGTGTGCCTACTGGTCGCCAGCGCGGGAATGCTTGCGCTGGCGGCGCCACCCCTCTCATTGCACGCTGCCATTGACACCGCGCGTGCCAACCATCCGGCATTGCAGGCGGCGCACGCCGATGTCACGGCGGCATCGGCAAATCTGCGCGGGGCGCGCACGTTGCGCAACCCAGAAATACTCGTTACTCCCGGCGTGTTGGGGCCGGCAGGCTCTGACGAGTTCTTATCGATTGCCCAACCGCTTGAAATCAATGGCGCCAAGCGCGCGCGCACCAATATCGCCACCGGGCAACTGGAGGCAACGCAAGCCGAGCGGCGTGTAACGGAACAGGCCGTTATTTTTACCGTCAAGACGGCATATTGGAACCTTGCACAGGCACAAGCCCTCACCGCGTTCGATGCGGAAAACGTCACCTATGCCGAGACGCTTGTTGCCGCCGCGAAAAAACAGGTGGAACTCGGTAACGAGCCGACATCCCATGTGACCAAAGCCGACGTGGAACTCGCCCGCGCGCGGCAGCAATTGGCGCGCTCCCAGGCTGCCATCGGCCAGGCCCAGACGGCATTGAATGCCGCCATGGGGCGCAATCCAAACACCCCCATCACACTGGCCGATACCCTGGCCTACTCCCCGATGACGTTGGATGACGACACGCTCATCCAGCAGGGGATCGCCAACCGTCCTGAGCTCCTGCGCGACCAGGCGCTGGTCGCGGCGGCGTCCGGTGAAGTGGATGCCGCCCGCGCGGCACGGCGACCCGATGTGGCCGTCCAGGTACGTCGTGAGTCCTGGCATGGCGACGGCGGTGTTGGCCTGGGCATCTCGCTCCCCCTCATTGATTGGGGAGCAGCACGCGCAGAGCGTGACCGTGCCCGGGCGAGCGTGACCGCGCAACAGCGTCGTGTGGAGGCGACCCGCCTGGCCGTGCGACAGGAGATCAGCGCCGCGGTCATTGCCGCACGGAGCGCCGAAGCGCAGATCATTACGCTCCGTGACCAGGTGTTGAAGCCGGCCGAAACGTTGGCCCAGATGGCCAGCACCGGATATCAGGAGGGGGCGATGACCTACCTGGAAGTATTGGAGGCGCGCCGTACGTTGCGCGCAGTCAATGTCGAATATCTATCCGCGCTCGGCGAGTATCGCACCGCGCTGGCGCAAGTGGAATGGGCGACTGGCACGACACTTCGGCCAGCGCCGCCTAAGGAGGTTCAGCCATGAAATCACACCAACTCACAGGTCGGGTCTTGACCATCGCGCTGTTCGCGTTGGCCATCGCCGCAACGATATTCTTCGTCACGCGTCGGCAAAGCAGCACGGCGGCTGATGCGGAGACCGCTGCTCCCCAGCAGACGGACATGGTCCAGTTATCAGCGGACGGGAAAGCACTCGCCGGGATTAAGACGGTCGTGCTGCGGTATGGCGCCGCGGCCAACACCCTGCTCCTCTCGGGAACATGTGAGGAAGATCCCAGTACCAAGGCGGTCGTCACGACGCCGGTCTCGGGACAACTGATTCGCCTGCACGCAAAAGTGGGTGACCGGGTACGACAGGGACAGACGTTGGCGACACTCGCCAGTCGTGATGTCGCTGAACTGCAATCCTCCCTGATCCGTGCGCGTGCGGAAGAACAAGCGGCGCTCAGCCGTCTCAAGAATATCCGCGCATTCGCCAAGACCGGCGCGCTGACCAAAAAGCCGTTGGAAGAAGCGGAAAATGCCGTAACCACGGATGCCGCCTCGGTGAAACAAGCCGACGCGGCGCTGGCGCGCGCACGCGCCGGGCGTGACCTGGCCGCCAACGACCTGGCGCGAAAAAAGAAGTTGGCCGCTGCGCACGCCTACCAGGCGCGTCCGGTCGAAGATGCCCAAAGCGCGGTCAACGAGGCGCAAGCGGAAGTGGAAAGCGCGACCGCCACGCTGAAAGTCAAGCAATCTGCCTATGACCGCAGCAAACGGCTCCTGGATGCCGGCATTGCCGCGCGTCGAGATGTCGAGGGCGCTGAAGCGGACCTGGACGAAGCGCGCGCCCGAGACAAAGAAGCGCGCACGCACCTCGGGATCGTCAAGCAAACGCTGGCGCGCGAAGAGAAGATCGCCGGGCAGAATCTCTATACGTCGGCGGAAGTGCAACAGGCGGAATCCGCGCTGCAACAGGCCGAACAGGACGTCATGAATTGCGCCGCTGAACAGGAACGCGCGCAAGGGCATCTGCGCGTCTCCCAGGCGGTTCTGGCACGCGAAACCGAGATTGCCCACCAAAATTTGAACGCGAACAAAGAGATTCAAGAAGCCGAGACGGCGGTGACGCTGGCACACGCCCAGGTCAAGGCCACCGAAAATGCGATGAATACGCTACGCGCCATGGGCACCCTGCGGAGCGGAAACGGCGCGAATATCCCGATCACCGCCCCCATCAGCGGCGTGGTGACGGCGCGAGCGGCCACGCCCGGCCAGGCCGTGGAAGCGGCGGCGGAATTGTTCACCATTATTAATACCGACACCATTATCGTCGCCGGCAATGTCTACGAGAAAGACATCCCCGCGTTGCGGGTCGGCCAACCCGTACAGGTGAAGGTCAACGCCTATCCCGGCCGCGCCTTCGGGGGCGTCGTGGCGAGAATGGATACGCTCCTGGACGAAACGAGCCGCACTATGAAAATTCGCTGTCATGTGGCGAATGCAAATGGACGGCTGAAGCCGGGGATGTTCGCGGAATTGACTGTCCTGGCGGACACCTTGCCGAATACCTTACTCCTTCCCGAAGCGGCGATGCAGGAAGATGGCGATGCGAAATATGTCTTCGTGGTGGACGGCGCCGGGTATCGGAAGGTGTCAGTGCAACTCGGTGAGGCATCCAACGGCTTTCATCGCGTGGTCTCCGGTCTCGCCGCTGGTGATGAAGTGGTTACCGACGGCAGCTTTACCCTGAAATCCGAGACGAAGAAGTCCGAAATGGGAGAGGAGTAGCCGTGTTTGAAACACTCTGTGAATATGCCGTCAAACAACGGTTCATTGTCCTGATTCTGCTGGCGGTGGTGGCAGGCATCGGCTTTTACAGCGCAACCAAATTGCCCATCGAAGCCTTTCCCGATGTCACCAACGTGCAGGTGCAGGTCTTCACCGAGACGCCCACCCTGGCGGCGGCGGAGGTGGAAAAACTCATCAGCTTTCCCATTGAAAGCGTGATGAATGGCATCCCCGGAGTGACCGCAGTGCGCTCACTCTCGAAAAACGGCCTGTCCATTGTCAGCGTGATTTTCAAGGACTCGACGGATATCTATTTCGCGCGCCAACAGGTCTTTGAACGTCTGAAGCAGGCGGAAGAGCGTCTCCCGGCCGGCATGGCATCCCCGGAAATGGGGCCGACATCTACCGGGATGGGGCAAATCTATCAGTATGTGATCGAGAGCGACAACAAGCGCGTCATGGACCTGCGCACGCTGCAAGATTGGACGGTGAAATACCAACTGCGGACCGTGCCGGGCGTCACCGATGTGTTGAGCTTCGGTGGCACGGTCAAACAATACCAGGTACTGGTTGATCCGGCGAAACTGATCACCTACCATATCCATCTGCGCGATGTGTTGGATGCGCTGGCGAAGAACAACGCCAATGTCGGCGGCGGGTTCATCGAGCATGCCAGTGAGCAGTATATCGTGCGTGGCGTGGGACTGCTGACGAATCCCCGAGATATCGAGACGATCGTGGTACGCACCGAGAAAGGCGTTCCCATTTATGTGCGCAACGTCGCTGACGTCGTGGTCGGCCCGGAAGTGCGCCAGGGTGCGGTGAGCATGAACGGCAAGGGTGAAGTGGTCACCGGCATCGTGCTGCAACTGCAAGGCGAAAATAGCAGTACAGTGATAAGTGACGTGAAGGCGAAAGTCACCGAGATTAACAAAAGCCTCCCCTCCGGCATGAAGGTGCGCGGGTTCTACGATCAGGCCGAGCTGGTGGGCAAGAGTATCCATACCGTGCAGAAGGCCTTGCTGGAAGGCGGTCTCCTTGTCATCCTGGTGCTGGTGCTCTTTCTCGGCAATATCCGCTCGGCGCTGATCGTCACCTTGACCATCCCACTCTCCGTGCTGATCGCATTTATTCTCATGCGGCAGCAAGGTTTGTCCGCCAACCTGATGTCCCTCGGCGGGTTAGCCATCGCCATCGGCATGATGGTCGACGGGGCGATTGTGATGGTGGAGAATATTTTTCGCCATTTGAGTGCGCGTGAAAGCACCCATTTGAGCCTGACGGAAATCGTGATCCGTTCGGCGAAAGAGGTGGCGCGTCCGATTGCCTTTGCCATCGGCATTATCATCATCGTCTTCCTGCCGCTCTTTACCCTGGAGGGGATCGAAGGGAAGATGTTTACCCCGATGGCCTACACCATCAGCTTCGCCATGCTGGGGTCGTTGATACTGTCCATGACACTGGCGCCGGTGCTCTCGACGTTCCTGCTGAAGAAAGGGATGCATGAGTGGGAAAATCCGGTGCTCAAATGGCTGTCTGCACGCTATTGGCCCGTCCTGGAAAAAGTCATGGCCCGTCGCATTTTCGTGGCGGTGGGGGCGGCGGCGGTGCTGCTGGCAAGTCTGGCGCTCGTGCCACGTCTTGGCAGTGAATTCCTGCCCGAGCTGGATGAAGGCTCGATGCTCATCCGCGTCACCCTGCTACCGAGCGTGTCGCTATCGCAGTCGATGGCTGTGGCGCAAAAGTGCGAGAAACTCTTGCTGACGTTTCCCGAAGTCACCGATGTCGTGTCGAAGGCGGGGCGTGCGGAAATCGGCGGCGATCCGGAGGATGTCAACAATATCGAAATCTACGTGGGCTTGAAGCCCAAAAAGGACTGGACCACCGCGAAAACCAAAGATGCGCTGGTTGAAACCATGCGTGAGAAAATTTCGGTGATGCCGGGCGCCGTATATAGCTTCTCGCAACCCATCGCCACCCGCGTGGATGAGTTGATTTCCGGCGTGAAAGCCCAGGTGGCCGTGAAGGTCTTCGGCCCAGACCTGACTGTTCTGACCGAGAAAGCGAACGAGATTCAGCAAGCGATGGCCAATGTGCCGGGGGTCGCGGATTTACAAGCCGAACAGACCGACGGCCTTGCGCAGATCAACATTGCGGTAGATCGTCAGGCCATTGCCCGGTATGGCATCAACATCAGTGACGTCAACGAGGTCATCGAGACGGCGATTGCCGGACAGGCCGCGACCCAACTCTTCGAAGGCGATACGCGGTCGGACATTGTCGTGCGCCTCCCGAAGAGCCTGCGAGAAGACCTTGAGCGCATCAAGGATCTGCAGATCCAATCGCCGGGCGATGAACATATTCCGCTCTCACAAATCGCGAGAATCACCCAGGAAGTCGGCCCGACGATGATCCAACGGGAGAATAGCCAGCGTCGCGTCGTCATTCAATGTAACGTCAGCGGGCGTGATATGGGCAG
>DASXVL010000798.1:0-9914 GCA_036504255.1 Armatimonadota bacterium
ACCTTGACTCATGCGACGCTCCTTCAATGTATCGTTGTCTATAAATTCGACAGGAGACATAAAATACCTCTGAGATGTCAATCTTATCGCCGACTTTATCCGCTCCCCCTCGGGGAGAAGGGCCGGGGATGAGGGCGACGGCAGCCGGCAGGATGAGCAGGACAACGCTATGCCGGTTATTTCGGCCGGGTGACGGTCTGCTCGCCGGGAGCGTGTAACAGGCGGAAGGCATCTATCGCCGCCTGCCGCGCGTCCGCGGCCATGGGCGTCGCGCCGCGTTGCAGCAGCAGCAGTTCCGTGGCGGCATCCGCGTGCGCGACCGCGATGGAGAGGGGCGTGCCGAACCCCGGGATGGTCGCGGCGACTTTCAGCGGGCCGTCCGCGACGGCGGGCAGCTTGATGACGGCATCGACCTTCGCCCCATGCTCCAGCAGCCAGCTCATGATCTCCGTCTGCTTCGTCGCCACCGCGCAATGCAGCGGCGTGAAACCGGTGAGCGAGGCGCTATTCACGTCGAGCCCGCTCTCCACTAACAGCGGCACCAGCTCTTTCTGCCCATTGAACGCGGCCAGGTGCAGCAGCGTGAGCCGCTCGTCGCTTAGCGTGCCTTTCACATCGGCGCCATGCGCCAGCAGCAGTTTCGCCAGCGGCACGTAGCCGCGCACCACCGCGATGCCCAGCGGCGTATCGGGCAGCATGGTGGTGCCCCGCGTCCCGGTACTCTCAAAGCCGAGCAGATAGGTCGTGCGTTGTTGCTCGTCGCCCATCCGACCGTAGCGCGGGGGCTGATAGCTCACATTCACCTTCGCGTCATGCGCCAGCAGCCACTCCGCCACCGCCAGGTTATTCGCTTCGCAGGCGGCATGCAGCGGGGTATACCCGGTCGTCGTGGCGCTATTCACCGCCAGCCCTTTCTCGACGAGGAGCGCCACCAATCCTATATTGCCGCGCGCGGCCTGATGGAGCAGCGTGATGCCGCCGTTACTGGGCAGCGTGACACGGATATTCGCCCCCTGGGTGATCAGGTACTGCATGATATCCCAGCGCCAGCGTTGCGCGGCCGTCATGAGCGCCGTGTACTTGCGGCTATCGGTGGCATCCAACAAGCGGGGGTACTGGGTGAGCTGCGTTTTGACCGCCTCCAGTTTTCCCTGGTTGATGGCCTGAAAAAAGGTAGCTTGGATCTCGGTCGTGGAGAGGTCGGCCAGCAGGATCATGGGCGTTGGTTGGCCTGGACGGGACAGCGAGATTTGCGTGTGCGTGGTATCCCAGGCGCTCTGCACCTGGAACGCCTTCGTCATAAAGGTGAGCGGAAGGTAGAGCGCGCCTTGCGTTTCAACGGGCAGCGTATCGACAGTGAGCGTCTTGCCATTGATGGTCGCCAGTTTACTGGTCAGGCTCAAGCGCACGCTGATCGTATCCAGGCGAATCAAGATCATCTGATCGCTCTTGTCCACCGTCGCCCCCAGCCAGTCGGCCACCGGCTGCAGGGGCGCCATCGGTACCCCGTTGATGGTCAACAGGCTTGGGCCGGTGACCACGGCAAAAGCGGCCACTGCGCTCAGGAAGAGGCACAGGCAGAGTAACAATCGGCGCATGACGGCGTGTATCCTTACCATGGGAGAATGCTAACGGAAGGATAACAATGATACCCTCGATCTGTCCAGCCTAACCACGTTGATGATGCAGAAATCATCGGGATTAGGGCTCGGCAAAAATACGTGTCCAATTGTGGCGCCAGGCGCTTGGTCGTGATCAAGGCGAGCGTTTGCGCACATATACGGATTGTATGTTGTTATGCATGCTGCGTTGTTGCACATGTCAGCGACTAACTGTAGTAGGACGTCGCATTGTACCTGCTGTGCCGATTGAGCGTCTGTAGCGCGCGCCCGCTGTGGCGCGCCTGTCGTGCCACCGTATCCGTGCGGCGAAAGGGAGCAGGGTGCCAAGTTGGGAACGCTCAGGCGCTCTCGCGGGCACGGGTCGGCATGCAAGACAGGCGCGCCACAGCGGGCGCGCGCTACGGGCACCAAGCGAAGATACTTTTCAGACAGTTTCTTAGTGCGCTTGCCACCATTTTAGCGCATCGCCGACAACATACAGCGAGCCGGTGACGCAGAGCAGGTCGTTCGGAGCCGTCGCGCGCAGCGCTAGGGCCACGGCCTCGCTCACGGTGAGGGCGGTCTCTGCGGGCACGTTGAGGCGTTCGACGGCCTCCGCGAGCTCTCCAGGGGGCACGGCGCGCGGGGTGGCGGCAGCGGTCAGTACCATGCGGGTGGCGGCGGGCGCGAACTGGCGCAGCATCTGCGGCCAATCCTTCTCGCGGGAAAACCCGAGCACGAAATGCCGCGGACGCCCGGGAAAGTGGCGGTCGAGCGCGGCGAGCAGCGCCGTGACGGAGGCCGGGTCGTGCGCGCCATCGAGCAGCAGGAGCGGGCGTTCACGCAACACCTGCATGCGTCCCGGCCAGTGGACCGTCGCCATCCCGGTGCGCACGGCTGTGGGAGGGATCGACTCACCCAGATCGCGCAGGCACTCCACGATGCCGATGGCCACCGCGGCGTTCACTTGCTGATGTTCGCCCAATAACGGGCAACTGATATCGGCGTACACCCCCCGCCGTCCCTCGATGGTAAAGCGCTGCGAGACGGGCGAGACGAACGTGCTCGGCAAGATGGTGATCTCCGCGCCGACCCGGTAGAGCGCACTCTCGTGCTCCGCGGCGACGCGCGCAATGACCTCGGCGGCTTCCGGTTGCTGCGGCGCGCTGACGACCGGTATGCCCTGCTTGATGATGCCAGCCTTTTCCTCGGCGATCGCTGCCAGCGTATGGCCGAGTTCCGTCATGTGATCGTAGGCAATGGTGGTGATGGCGGTGACAAGGGGCGTAACGACGTTCGTCGCGTCCAGGCGACCACCCATGCCGGTCTCCAGCACGACGAAATCGACGTGCTGTTCGGCGAACCAGCGGAAGGCGAGCAGCGTGTAGGCTTCAAAAAAAGTTGGCGCGCCATTGACGCTGTCGCGCATGGCTTCGATGACGGGGCGAATCTCTCCCACCAGCCGGGCCAGTTCATCTTCGCTGATGAGCTGATCGTCGATGCGCATTCGCTCGCGGAAGGTGATCAGGTGCGGCGACGTGAACAGGCCGACGCGCCGACCGGCGGCGCGCAGCATCTGCGCGACCATGGCCGCGGTGGAGCCTTTCCCTTTGGTGCCGGCGATGTGCACGCAGCGGAGCCTTGCCTGCGGATTCTGCAGGCGCGTCATGGCTTCGCGCATGCGATCGAGATGCAGATACGCTCCCGTCGCCTGCTGCGCGGGCGTCTTTTCATAATCAATGAGTCCGAACAGATATTGCTCGGACTCAGGAAATGTCATCACGTGTACAGTGTACGAAGCAGAACGCCCCGCGTCAACGGAACGGGCGCGTGTTTTTGTGAACAAGTCTGCTGTTCTACTGGGATAGCAGGGAGGTGAGGGCTCGGCGCGGAAACGTGTAGGGAAGGAGGTGACGAGATGCGCGTAGGCGTGATTGCGGATACGCATGGCAAGCTGTTGCCGGAGGTACATGACGCCTTTGCCGGCGTCAGTCTCATCTTCCATGCCGGCGATATTGGCGACGGCACGGTCATCGCCGAACTGGAAACCATCGCCCGGGTGGTGGCGATACGCGGCAACGTCGATGCCGATTTGGACCCGCCGGCTTTTCCCGACACGCGCCGCCTCACGCTGGAAGGGGTGGACATCTTTCTCTGCCACCAGCCCGACCGCGCGGCATTGCTCACGCCCCCGCCGACCGTGGTCATTCACGGGCACACGCACCGGGCGCGCAATGAGCGGCTCGGCGCCACCCTCTGGTTCAACCCCGGTACGGCCGGCAAGCCGAAAGTGGCCGGTGAGTACACCGTCGGTATCCTGACCTTGTCCGGCGGCACGCTCGAGGGCGAGATTGTACAGTTGCGATAACGCAGCTCGCATACTCTGCACAGCCCAGTGGTGAGCTCTGCCTCCCATCAAGAAGATAAACCAGGGAAATCGTTCTTACAAACCATGTTTGCGCTTCCCATGCGAATACGGGATATTGGACTCTGCTAGGACTGTAGGCAGGCAAGCACCCATGGAAAAATTATCGTCAGAAAAACTAGGCGCTATCTTTGTCGATGAGGCTGTGATTGCGTTCTCATTCTTGCGAGACGAATGCAATTATGGCCCGCCGAAGATTCAGCAACGCCACGCAGGGATGTCAACCGATTTCACATCCATTAGCTATAGCTCAAAGTCTACGTTTTTCGAAGTATTCTACGCGCACATGGAATCAGAATTCGCTTTGCAGATAGGATTATTAAGGGAAAAGCACGACTCCGAGGAGTATAGGCCAGGCTTCGGGTTAGCTGAAGCTCTCGCACTCTCTGCGAAAGACGCCAGACTACCCGTTCCTTGTACGCATCCCCGATCAGAGTCAGCTCTTCGAAGTGCAATTAATGATTTAGCGTCTATTGTACGAAACCATTTGCTAGCTGCGTTGTGCAATCCGAGGATCATTTCACACTGGGACGAACTCCGCGAGGTGAAAAATCGGGAGAATCGGATGGAAGAGACTCTGCTAGCCAAACGTAAGGAAGTGGAGGATGCCTGGGAAAAGAGGGATTTCCAGACGGTTGTCTCGATTTTTAATAGCTTCTCCGATCAGTTAACAGCATTAGAACGAAAACAATTGAGCTACGCGAAGAAGCATATTTAGGCTCATAGCTAATTAGTGTGGCGTCCACTAACTCGGTATCCTGGTATGCGGCATCCTGGTAGACGAAAACCGTTTGCTACCGGGCCGGAGAAATATGCCGGAAGCAGTATTTTTGTGGTAACAAAGAAATAACGTCCGTTCGTCGAAAGCGCAGGCAATGACAACTAGTGAGAAGCGTTTTTTTCATCTGTCCTTCACCAGTCCGGCATTTAGCCGGCTTGAAGAGGCCGAATCATTTTTTCTCCAGGGCAATTTGAATGAGGCGCTGGCGGCGGCGCAGCAGGCGTGGCGTGAATTTCCGCAAGAGTCGGATGTCTTTCGCGTGCTCGCCTACATTCATATGGCGCGCGGCGAATATCCGCCCGCGGCACAGGCGGCCTACCAGTCGGTCGTGCTCGACGCGGAGAATCCGGCCTCGTACGCGACGTTGGCGCAGGTGTATATCACCTTCAACATGATCTCGAACGCCCTGCAGACGCTCAATACCGCCGGACAGCGCTTCCCCGAGGATACGGCCCTGATGACGTTGGCCGCCGATGCGCATTTTCGCAGCGGGCAAGAGAATGACGCCGTCCGTCTTGCCGGGTACGTCCTGCAGAAGAACCCGGAAGATGCCTATGCGAAAGCGCTGCTGGGCATGTACCGGCTGCGCAAGCGCGCGTATGCTGCCGCCGCCAATCTCTTCGCGGTCGCGGTGGAGGCCTACCCGCAGCGTTGGGATTACTTGCGCGACTACGGCATTGCCTTGCTGCAGACCAACCGTGCTGCAGCAGCACGCGATATGCTGTTGCGGAGCTTTCGCCTGAATCCGGAGGACCTCTCGACCCAGCGCCACCTGCTCTACGCAGACCGCCTGCTCGACCCCAGGCTGGCCTGGACCTGGCGCATCTCTTTTTTCGTGTTCAATCACCCCACCTTCGGTTGGCTGGCATTGATCGCCGGCGCGTTGGCGACACTGATCGGCGGCATTATGGGCATAGGCACACTGATAGATCTACAAAACACGACATCGCGCGATCTGCTGACGGTGCTGCTGACGCTGTTCGGCGGCGTGGCGCTGCTGGTATTGTCCTATCCCGGCGTGGCGATGTGCGGGCGAAAGGGCAAGCGTCTCGTCCTGCAAGTGTGGAAGATTGCCGACAGCCTCGAAGCACAACCGGTATCATAGGCGAAAAAGGACGACCTCCCCATGGCCGATCAGTACACCCTCATCCGTGATTTACCGGTCGATGAACGCCCGCGTGAGCGTCTGGAGCGCTATGGGGCGGAGGCGTTGTCCGTGCCCGAACTGCTCGCCATCATTCTGCGCGTCGGCAACACCCGCGTCTCCGCACTGCAACTGGCGCAGCAAGTGGTGAGCCACTTCGGTTCGCTGCGCAATTTGGCGTCTGCCTCGGTGCAGGAAATGAGTCAGATCAATGGCATCGGCCTCGCAAAAGCGTGCCAACTAAAGGCCGCCTTTGAGTTGGGCAAGCGCTTGGCGACCTCGGGCGATGCCGCGCGCCCCGTCATTTCCTCGCCGCTCACCGCCGCCAACCTGGTCATGGAGGATATGCGCTACTTGCAGCAAGAGCATTTCCGCGTTATCTTCCTCGACACGCGCCATCAGGTGATCGCCCTGCGCGACGTGAGCATCGGCTCGCTCAACGCCAGCATCGTCCATCCACGGGAGACCTTCAAAGCCGCCATCTCCCACACCGCCGCGGCCATCATCCTCGTGCACAACCACCCCAGCGGCGACCCGACCCCGAGCCGGGAAGATGTCGACCTCACCGCGCGCATGGTGGAGGCCGGCGCCTTGATCGGCATCCCGGTCCTCGACCACCTGGTCATCGGCGATGGTCGCTTTATCAGCTTGCAGGAGCGCGGCATGATGGCGGCAACGTAGTGCCGCGTGGAAGAATGCTAAGTGGCGGCGGGTCCCGCCCTGTTCGCGCCCTCATAAGAAACCAGCGTTCTCTTTCCTGGCTCTGAAGGAGCCCGAAGCCACTAGCCACCAGTGGAGCAACGCGGAACTGGTGGAAGACCGGCCAAGGTGTCCCCAGCCCCGACGGGGCGACAGACGCTCCTGCTGCCGCCCCGTCGGGGCTGACCGATCGCGCGAGATTTATCCACCAGTTCCGCTGCGCTGCACTGGTGGCTAGTAGCTTCGTGCCCCTATCGGGGCAAAGGATAACGCAGAGGTTGAGCCAGAAAGCATCGTCTGGTTTTGCTACCATAGCGCAATCGGCACAAACGGTGTGGGAGGGTTCGCGCCGTAGAGAGACCCGCCGCCATCCCCGACTCGTCACGCGGCCTTGCGGCGCTGCATAGCTTCCGCGCCCTCGTCAAAGCGGTTGGCGGCTTCCTGCCAGTTCACATTCTGCAGGAAGGCGCTGATATAATTCGCCTTGTTCATCTGGAAATCGAAGACAAAGGCGTGCTCCCACACGTCCAGCACCAGGATCGGCATGAGGCCGACGAGGTGCCCTTGCTGATGCTCGGTGACCCACCCATTGATGAGCCGGTTGGCCGGGGTATCGTAGTAGAGAATCGCCCAGCCGATGCCGCGCATGGCGCCGGTGGAGACAAAATCTTTCTGCCAACTATCGAAGGAACCGAAATCCGCCGCCAATTGCCCGTACAAGGCGCGCTTCTGCTCAGGTTTCCCGTCACCCTTCAGATTCTCGAAATAGTATTCATGCAGGCGCATGCCATCGAACTCAAAGCCCAGCCGGCGGCGCATCTCGGCGAACTCCGGCGTGCGGTCTTGCCCCGCATCCAGCAGTTGCCGCGTCTTCTCCAGCAGCGTATTCGTGTTATTCGTATAGGCCTGGTACAACTTGAAATGGTTCTGCAGCGTGGTATCACTGATGCCCGACATCCCCAGGATGCTACTGTAATCATTCACTTGATAGGTCATGTCGTTCTTCCTCCCCGGTGGCTAACGCCACAATTAGTAGTCGTCACTACCAATAACACGGATCGAACACGTTCATTGCCTATCAGGTCGTACACTGCGTGCGGCATGTCAGATTCTGTCAGGAGTCCGCCAAGCCGCAGTACAGCAAAACACCCATGGGACCGGCATCCTACGGCCCCATGGGTGTTAGTAGCAGTCATCATCCGCACACTACAGCGTCACTTGCTCGCTGTGCTGGCGTTCTTTAATTTTCTTCAGGCGCTTCATGACGTCGTTTTCGCCGCGGCCGAAGTAGTCGTGCAGCTTCAGATATTCGGCGTAGAGGTCGCGGTAGATGGCCTGGTTTTCCGGGATCGGTTCGTAGTGTTCATCTTTCAGGCGGGCCATGGTGGCGGCGGCGTCCTGAATGGTGGCATAGCCCCCGGCGGCTTTCCCGGCGGCGACGGCGGCGTGCATGGCGGAGCCGAGGGCGGGGGTCTGCTCGGCGGCGGAGATGCGCATGGGGCGGCCGGTGACGTCGGCGTAGATCTGCATGAGCATGGCGTTTTTCGCCGCCAGCCCGCCGCAGCAGTAGATCTCATCGATGGGCACGCCGTATTCGGCGAAGGTGTTGACGATGGTTGCCGTGCCGTAGGCGGTGGCTTCGATGAGCGCGCGGTAGATCTCTTCCGGCTTGGTGGTGAGCGTGCAGCCGAGCAACAGGCCGGTCAGGTCGGTATCGACGAGCACGGAACGGTTGCCGTTCCACCAGTCGAGGGCAAGCAGCCCGCTCTCGCCGGGCTTCAACGCGTTCGCTTTTTCCGTCAGCAACTGGTGCACGGAGATGCCGCGCGCCTGCGCCTCCCGCTCGTAGGAAGCGGGCACGCAGTTTTCCAC
Source organism: Armatimonadota bacterium (assembly GCA_036504255.1). Taxonomy (GTDB): domain Bacteria; phylum Armatimonadota; class Hebobacteria; order CAIYQO01; family CAIYQO01; genus DASXVL01. The sequence continues at coordinate 8,523 of DASXVL010000798.1, forward strand.
ATACCAGGCAAAGATGTCGCCCACCGCGCTCTGCCCGGCCTCAAAGCCGAACAGCCCGGGCAGGATGCCGTCTTCCACCACGCCGCACATGCCGGGCACGATTTTGCTCTCCGTGCCGCAGACCATGTGGCAGATGGAGGTGCCCATAATCATCACCATTTTGCCCGACCCGACCACGGTACAGGCAGGCACGGCCACGTGAGCGTCCACGTTGGCGACGGCGATGGCAATGCCGGGGCGCAGCCCGAGGCGCGCCGCCCAGTCCGGCAGCAACTCGCCCGCCTTCGCGCCCAACGGGTAAATGTCCGTGGAGAGTTTGTCCTCCACCAGATTGGCCAGGCCGGGGTGCAAGGCGGCGAGGAACTCCTTACTCGGGTAGCCCTCCTGTTTGCTCCACACGGCCTTGTAGCCGGCGGTGCAGGCGTTGCGGCGTTCATTGCCGGTCAACTGCCAGATCACCCAATCGGCGGCTTCGATGAAGCGGTCGGCCTCGGCGTAGACATCCGGCGCTTCATCGAGGATCTGCCAGGCTTTGGCGAGCAGCCACTCGGAGGAAATCTTGCCGCCGTAGCGTGCGAGGAACGCTTCACCGCGCTCCGCGGCAAGGCGGTTGACGGCGTTCGCTTCCGGCTGCGCGGCATGATGCTTCCACAGCTTCACCCAGGCGTGCGGGTTGGCGCTCCACTCATCGATAAAACAGAGCGGCGTGCCGTCCGCCGTGGTGGGGACCATGGTACAGGCGGTGAAGTCGATCGCGAGACCGATGACCTGCTCCGCCTTCACGCCGGCCTGCGCGAGCACCTGCGGCACGGTCACCTCCAGCACGCGCAGGTAATCGGCGGGGTCTTGCAGCGCCCAATCCGGCCCGAGCGGCGTGCCATCGGGCAGCGTATCATCCATCACGGCATTAGCGTATTCGTATACCGCCGAGGCGACCTCGCGACCATCCGCGACATCGACCAGCAAGGCACGGCCCGAAAGCGTGCCGAAATCAACTCCAAGGGTATAAGTGGGCATCAGGGCCTCCATGGGGAGCAAAGATAGTATCGTGGGTATTATTCGCCATGTCGTGAGGCCCTCCTCCCGGCGATTGCGCATCGAGAAGGACAGCCGTACTGCCTTGCGCTGGGAGGAAACGGGGATGCTCTGCAAAGGCGGTGGGGCAACAGCACCGTTTGGAAGCCGACCGCTGTCGCGCTCAGCCTCCCGACAGTACATCACCGGAGATGCCTTCATCAATACCGGCGTGCGACTCCGTCCCTGCATCGGCTCATAAGAAAACCCTATCGGACAGTGAAAAAATTCTGCTGGCTCCGATATTGACCACCAGGCAGGCCGTAAGTCCTTAGCACAGTTTGGAAGGGTTCGAGCGCAGCGAGTCCCGCCGTTCCC
>DASXVL010000799.1:0-10043 GCA_036504255.1 Armatimonadota bacterium
GAGGGCTGGGCAATTTGGGGACGCGCGGTCCACGGGTTGCGCTGCGTTCCACCCGTGGCTAGTGGCTGCGAGCCCTTCCAGGGCTTGGGGAAAAGACGAGCCCGGCTATCCCCGGCTGGAAACAACAGCCCGCCCCCCTACTTCTTCACCACCTGCTTCACACCCACGCGCACCGCGCCGATGACTTGGCCGTTGGTGTCGGTAATCGGGCCGTCCGCTTCGAAGTCGGCGCCATTGGCCGGGGTGGTGTTGAGCTGGACTTTCGTCAGCGTCACGGGGCCGGGCGTGGCGTCGCGCATGATACGCAGGTCGGTGGTGGCGCGCACGTTGCCGCCCTTATCCAACAGGGCGACAAAGGCGATGCTCTCGTCGCCTTGCAGCAACTCACCGAAGAAGGATTGCGCGTTCTTTTGCCCGGCGTCGCTGAGTAAGTCGGCGTTGACCATCTGCAACGCGGCGGCGATGGCGGTCGCCTTCACCTGCAGCAATTTCTCCACCTCGGCGGCATGTCGCGTTTCTTGCGCGGCCAACTGCGTCGCCATGCTCGCTTTGAGGTTGCGGGTCTGCTTGACACCCCACACGGTCGCGACCAGCAGGGCGACGAGGAGTATACCGGTGAGGACCAACCAGCCCGTCGCACGTTGACGCGGAGGAAGCGGAGCGATCTCCGACACGGTGATTCCGTCAGACATAATACTCTCCCACACATAAGATGATGCTATACGAAAGCCGCCCGAGCGCACGAAGCGCTAGCAGCCTGATGCACAAGTCCGAGCGGTCGGATAGCGAGTCGATTTTTTCGTCCATCGCCCGCGGATTGTTGTCGCGTATCGAGGACCTATACTCGTCAACAATCCGCGGGCGATGGACGGAAAAAGCGGCCGCTAGACGTGCCCTCGGCCTTGCGCATCAGGCTGCCAGGGCAGCAGATCGCCAGGGATGCCCTCCGCACGCGGCAGGGCGTGTTATCCTGTCCGTAATCGGCCCTCACCCCAACCCCTCTCCCCGAGGAGAGGGGACTTGATGATGGGGTTCAAGGCGACACCACGGGTATTAGTAGCCGATGGTCTTCAAGATGGCGCCCATCTCCGCGGGCACCACGCTGATCGGGTCGGACTGCTTGATGGCGTTATCCGGATCTTTCAAGCCATGCCCGGTGACGGTGCAGACGATGGTGCCATCTTCCGCGGGGAAGAAGCCCTGCTGCACCAGTTTGATGACACCGGCAATGGAGGCGGCGGACGCTGGTTCGACGAAGACGCCTTCCATGCAGGCGAGCATCTTGTACGCCGTCAGAATCTCTTCGTCGGTGACCATATCGATGAGGCCGCCGGAATCGTCGCGCGCCGTCTCGGCCTGTTGCCAACTGGCCGGATTGCCAATTTTGATCGCCGTGGCGACGGTATGCGGATCTTCGACGATCTTACCGAGCACGATGGGCGCGGAGCCGGACGCCTGGAAGCCGAGCATTTTCGGCAAGTGCGTGGCTTTGCCGAGGGCGTGGAACTCGCGGTAGCCTTTCCAATAGGCGGTGATATTGCCCGCGTTGCCCACGGGCAACACATGGTAGGTGGGCGCATCGCCGAGCACATCGATGATCTCGAACGACGCCGTTTTCTGCCCTTCGATGCGGAAGGGGTTGATGGAATTCACCAGCGTAATGGGGTACTGCTCGGTGATCTCGCGCACAAAGCGCAGCGCGTCGTCGAAATTGCCGTCGATGGCCAGCACCTTCGCGCCCTGGATCATCGCCTGCGCCAGCTTGCCCAACGCGATATTGCCGTTCGGGATGAGCACGATGCACTTCATGCCGGCGCGCGCCGCGTAGGCGGCGGCGGAGGCGGAGGTGTTGCCGGTGGAGGCGCACATGACCGCTTGCGAACCGGCTTCGCGCGCCTTGCTGATGGCCATGGTCATGCCGCGGTCTTTGAACGACCCGGTCGGGTTGAGCCCCTCGAACTTCACGTAGATGCGCGGCGTCAGCCCCAGGTGCGCGCGCAGGTTATCGATGGGAATGAGCGGCGTATTGCCCTCGTGCAGCGTCACGACGGGGGTCGCGTCGGATACGGGCAGGTAGTCCCAATACTTACGAATTAAACCGGGCCAGCCGGCGTGCAGCGTCATCGTCATTCACAATTCTCCTCACGGGATATGCCCATTATAGGCCCGAGGCCGGAGGACTGTCAAAGAAAGCGGGGGCGCTTGTGCCGGCAGCATGGCGGCGGCGATGATAGGGAATGGCGCGCGCGCCCATGCGGCCACAAAGTCTGTTATAATTGGGGCACGGAGGGTGCCAAGATGCCACCTGCCATGATGCCATGTCCGTACTGCGGGACGCCCAATAGCACGAGCAAACGGGTCTGTTACCACTGCCAAGCCGACATCGCCCCGGCCACGGCGAAGACCGCCGCGCGTGCCACCGGCGCGCCTGCCCGCGACGCCAAAAAGCAAGCCGCCCAAGCCGCCCGCGCAGCGCGGGACAAAAAGCCCCGCCCCGGCGGCATCGACTTCCTCATCGGCGTCTCCCTGCGGCAGCGCGCGCAATTCTACCGCCAGTTGTTCAGCCTGCTCAATTCCGGCATTCCCATCGGGCTCGGGCTGAACTACTCCGCCAGCAACTGCGCCATTCAACTGCGGCAACGGATCAACAAAATGGCGGCCTTCGTGCAAAAAGGCGGGCTGCTCTCCGATGCCATGGCGCAATATCCGGGCGTCTTTCCCAGTTGGGAAGTCAGCGTGGTCTACGCGGCGGAAAAAGGCGGCACCCTGCCGCAAGCCATGCGCGATATTGCCGACGCGTTGGAGATGGAATGGGATCTGCGCATGCGCACCAGGACGGCCACCTTCCACCTGAAAGTGACCGCCTTCGTCTTTGTGCTCGTGCTGCTCATTGTCATGAACGTACAGAGCGGCACATTCGATGTGGTGCTCACCAGCGTCGGCGGCGCCTTCATCAAGTTTTTCCTCATCCTGGCGCTGCTTTTCGTCCTCTGGCTCGGCTGGCGCTACTTCGCCAAGACGCGCAGCGGATCGCGCTTCGTCGCCGCGGCGCTGCCGCGCGTGCCGATCATCGGCGGGGTGCTGGCCAACCTGATTCGCATCCGCTTCGTCCGCGTGCTCGCCACGCTCTGGCACGCCGGGGTGCCGCCGCTGGAGTCCCTCGCCGTCGCCGCGCGCACCACCGACAACGCGCACTTCGTCCATCAAATCGAGAAGGTCTCCGGCGCGTTCAGCCAGGGCGTCATGCTCTCGTCCGTGCTGGCGGAGACGCGTTTCCTGCCGCAAGAGTCACTCTACCTGCTGCAAACCGGCGAAACCAGCGGCAACGTCGCCGAATCACTGGAAAAGATCGCCGAATACTACTCCATCGAACTGGACGCGCAGGTCAAAACGCTGCCCATCAAACTGCAAATGCTGCTCTACGCCATCATCGTCCCCTTCGTGCTCTGGCTACTCATCAAATTCTACGGCGGCATGTACGGCGGCGCGATGACGGATATGATGAACAACTAACAGGCTGTTGTTTCCCCTGCCCTGGGATAGCCGGGCAGCAAAATAACCAGATAATGGGTGTTCATGCTCAACCTCTGCGTTATCCCTTGCCCCGAAGGGGCACGCAGCCACTAGCCACCAGTGCAGCGCAGCGGAACTGGTGGAGCACCCGTCTGCACAATCGTTTAGCCCCGACGGGGCGACAGCAGGAGCGTCTGTCGCCCCTGTCGGGGCTGGGAAACATATGGGCCGGTCTTCCACCAGTTCCGCGCTGCTCCACTGGTGGCTAGTAGCTGCGAGCCCTTTCAGGGCTGGGGATAGAACCCGGTGTTTGCGTATGCGTCACCCGTCAGGCTGTGGTTTCCTGCCGACTATCCCAGGGCAGGAAAGGACACGGCCTTCCCTGCCCTCACGGCGCCGCGGCAAAGTGCATTTGCTTGACTTCGGGTTCCGTGTACCCCACCGTACGGTTATCCTGCCACCAGCAGCGGTTCATCATGCCGTCCCGACGCTCCGCACGCGCGGGGGGCAGCTTCGCGATCACCGTGATGACGCCGGTCTGCGGGTTGATCAGCTTCAACTGTGGCCAATCCTCCCACAACAGCCGTGTCCCGTCGGGTGAGAAGTACAGCGCTCGCGCATTTATCTCTTTCGTCGGTATCCTGGTCAGTGTGACTTTCCCATCGCGCCAACACCCAAGGTGAAAAGGGTTATCATTTTCATTCGTTTGCAGCAGCAGACAATCATCCGAGAGCCAATGCGACGCTGACATCCATACGTCAGCATGCTTGTTCAATGCTTGTTGCCGCCCGCTGGCCAGGTTTATCCACACCGTGACGTAGCGTCGCCGGAGATTCCCATCATAGATGGCATTACTTCCGCGCGGACTTAGATAGCCGACGGGCTGTTCCTCTTCCGCCTCCCCGGTCACACCTGACACGAAGGTCCGCACGTATGGGATGGCGTTGAGCAGCCCCCCGGTAAGGCTCACAAGCACCAGGATCAGCACAAAGCGCTTGAGGCGCTGTTCCCAGGATAACGTGAGGCCAAAGCGGGCTATTACGGCTAACGCGACCACTGGGGCAGCACACAAAGCGAATACGAACATGCGGACATAGCCACCGTGAAACACAATAGCGACGGTTTGCCCGCTTAGAAAGACCAACCCGAACCAGAGCAAGAGAGCGATGATGCTGCCCGCGAGACCGGAGAGCACGATAGAACAGCTCAGGCCGAGGAGATAGAGACCCCCGGTGATCCCCGCCATCTCCAGCGCCCCTTGCGCCAGATGCGCCGGGGTGACGAAGGGGAGATACGCCGCCGGCGCCGTTACCCGGCAAACGAGCGCGCCGAGCGCGGCCGCCACCACGGCGACGCCCAGCCCGGGGAGCGCCTTGGCCGCAAGTAATCGCCCCCAGAGCTGCGCGCGCGAATAGAGAAAGGTTGCACGGTTTCCCTGCAATTCACTATTATAGCCGCGCAGCCCGGCCAGCGCGGCCAGCCCTGCCGGCAGCACGATCCAGCTGGACAGCGGCGTGGAGCCGGACCCGCAGAACTGCTGGCCTTCGCCCAGCGCCGCCGTGCCCAGCACCGCCACGAACCAGAGCACGAACCAGAGCCACCGTTCGCGCCATTCTTTCCAAAGCAAGCGTTTCATCGTCGTGCCTCCTGCGGCATGGGGATGGGCCAGGGCGTGACCGCGCCGCCGGGCAACGCCACGGAGCGGGAAGCGTGCGGGCCGGAGAGGATCGCACGCTTCGCCAGCCAACTCACCGGCATCTCGCGCCATTGCACCGCGGGGACGAGCAAGTGCGACGTCCGCCCTGCCAGGTCGAGGAGCCAGATATCTTCAGACTCGTCGCCCCGACGCACCACGAGCGCGGGTAGTTGCAGCAGCACATAGCGACCATCCGGACTCACCGAGGCGCCTGTGCGCGTGTCATCCATGAGCAGTTGGTGCATGCGGTGCAACACGTCACGTCGCGCGGGGATCGAGAATAATACCTCGTGCACATTCCCCGGCATCTGCCAGCGATAGAGCGTCAACTGTTTTTCGCCGTGCCCTTGCCCGAGTAACAAGACCGATTGCCGTCCGATGAAGCCCAGCGCGACGAGCGGAGGTGGAGATGGCCATGACACCCGCTGTCGTGTGCGGTAATCGATGAATCGCAACTCGCGCGTATACCGTTCGCGGGAGCCAACATTACGCAACTGTACCGCGACAGAGCCATCCGCCGTGGTGATGCGAAAATTAGGAGAGAAATTCCCGTTTGCGTTGAACCAGTTGCTCTGGTATACAGCGGAAGCCACTGGATACCAGAGCATCGCCAATACCAGCAACGTCACGGCGATAATGCGACGCGACAGCAATCTCCGCTTCGGCGAAACCAGCAGTAGGAACGCGATGAGACCTGCCATCAGCACACAGCTCGAAATTTGACACGTCCCCCACGCCTGTTCGAACTGATAGGTCCTGTATGGTGCGTAAGGATCGCATAAGAGTACAAAGACATCATTACTCTCGAATATGCCCCAAATGCAACAGGCGACCATTCCAGCCGATAGCGAGACCGCACGCGCCATGGAGGTGGCGAGGAGGTAAATCGCACCAAAGTACAGCGCGCCGATGAGAATATTGAGGTGTGCGGGTAGCGGCACGCCCCACCAGCCGACATAGGCGCCGATGAGCGTCACGATGAGCCCCTGGAAGACAAAGGTGACCAGTAACGGCCAGGCGGGATGGAGTGGGAAATGGATACTGTCGTAGCAAAGACGGGACTGCCCGCGCGCCACCAGGCCCGGCGACCAGACGACGACGGCGAGCAGCAGCACGAAGACCATGACGCCCATCGCGTCCAGGCCCAGCAGTTTCACGTTCGCCGAAGTTAACGCGAACGCCAACGGCGGCAGCACGAAGGCGAGGGCGAGCAGCATCCAGCCGCGTCGCCATTCTTTCCAACACAAGCGTCCCAATTGCGATAGCAAGCGCATGCGCTACCCCTTCCCTTCCCCGAGCAGGGCGACGAAGATGTCTTCCAGGCACATGTCTTCCACCTGCACCGTCAGCGGGCGCAAGCGGTGCACGGCGGCCAGCGTCTCCTCGGAGAACCCGTTCACCGTCAGCACCAGCTCCTTGCCGAAGGTTTCCGCGTGCAGCATGCCGGGGATCTCCGACGCGGCGGGGGGCAGCCCGGCGAACGGGCAGACGATGCGCCGCATGCCCGCCTTGAGCTCCTCCATCGGCGCGCAGTAGATGAGTTTTCCGGCGTCCATGATGCCCACCCAATCGGCCATGCGTTCGACTTCGTGCACCAGGTGCGAGGAGAAGAAGATGGTGCGTCCTTCTTCCTGAATAAGCTCTACCACCTCTTCCAAAAACTCACGCCGCACCACCACATCCAGCCCGGCGGTCGGCTCGTCGAGGATGAGCAGTTCCGGGCGGTAGGCCATGGCGAGCAGCAGCGCGAGTTGCGTCTGTTTCCCCCGGCTCAGGTGGCGAATCTTCGTCGGCCCGGCGAGCTCCAGCTTCTGCTGCAGCTCTTGCACCAGCACGCGATCCCACGTGGGGTAGAAGCCCTGGCAAAACCAGAGCATCTCCTCGACGGTCATCCAATCGTAAAGATCCTCGTTTTGCGCCACGTAGCCGACGCGGCGGCGAATCTCGCGCGCACCCTTCACGCTGTCGAGCCCGAGCACGCTCGCCTGCCCGGCGCTGCGGTCGAGCAGGTCGAGCAGCATGCGGATGGTGGTGGTCTTCCCCGCGCCGTTGCGCCCCAAAAAGGCGAAGATGCTGCCGCGCGGCACTTGCAGCGCGAGGTGGTCCACCACCGTGTTCCGCCCAAACCGCTTGGTGAGATCATGCGTGTCTATCACCAGGTCACGTGCCATGCTCTGCCTCCTCCTTCATCCCTCGACCGGTTCCTCGATCTCGTGCGCCAGCGCCGCGTGGCGTTCCCGCACCAGCGCGACGACCTCCTCCAACGGTGTGCCCAGGTGGTACGCTTCAATGAGCAGCCGCTCCACCGCCAGCACCAGCGCGCCGTGGCGGTACTGCTCGCTGAAGCCCTCCGCACTGCCGCTGACAAACGTGCCGCGCCCATGTTCGGTGCTGACGATGCCCAGCGTCTCCAGCTCGCCATAGGCCTTCTTCACCGTGAGCGGGCTAATGCGCAGACGCGTCGACACCTCGCGCAACGACGGCAGCGCATCGTGCCGATGCAGCACACCGGCCGCCATGGCATATTTGACTTGCGCCACCAGTTGCGCATAGATGGGCACCGAACTCGTCGGATCCACGGTAAACCGCATAAATGGCCCCACTGTTCTGTAGTTACATAACAGTATAACAGAAGAGGCAAATTGCGCAAGAGGGTTTTGTGGGGAATTTTCGTTGGGGGGCAGCGAGGCAATAGACTGAGCTAGACTGGTGTTTGTTGCCTGAAGGAATTCTCTTTTTTTCGCAGAGCTAGCGGAAGCGGGGCGTTCTGCCCTGCGGGCAGGCCATCCTTCCAAACAGTGCTCTTTGTACGGCCGAGAGGAAGGGCAAAAACCTCGTCCTTGTCTGGAGACATCATTGGGCTGACGAGCCTTTTCACCCGGCAGTACCAGCAGCACCGTTTGGAAGGATGGCCTGCCCGCAGGGCAGAACGCCCCGCTTCCTTATAGAATCGTGACACGATGCCACGCTTATTAATACCCACCACCGTCTCCCCATGGTAGGGGCCGCCCTCCGTGGCGGCCTGCACGTGTCGCGACCGCAGCCGTGCGGCGTGAGAAGAATGGGGTGTGAGCCCAGGCGGCGCACCTTGCCGTTCACGCGACCACGGGACACCGAAACACTACCAGGGGCCGCCACAGCGGGCGGCCCCTACCGCAAGACGCACACTGCGGTGGGCAGGCACCCACGGTTTGCTGGCACAGGCTGCATAACGAAGTGGGCTTATTTGAATGGCATTGGGCTATGGCCCTGTTCCAGGCAGTGCTGTTGACTCACCGCTTCCTCGCGTGGGAACACAGGGCAAGTGGCAAGACACAATCGGATAAAAGCCAAAAAACCTCCCCCGCTCACAGGTTGCGCGGGGGAGGTGTCTGAGTCGTCGCTGCGCGATGCCTTATACCGCCGTAAAATCCTGCTGCGGGTTCAGCCTTGGCGTGTAGCATGCCAGGCGGTTGAGCGCCTGGATGTAGGCTTTGGCGCTGGCATGGATGATGTCCGTGCTCGCGCCGCGTCCGGTGAAGATGTGGCCGTCGGCGCCGCTGATGCGCACGGTGACCTCGCCGAGCGCGTTGGTGCCCCCCGAGATGGCATGCACTGCATATTCGACTAACGTATGCTCGAGTTTCACGATCTCGTTGATGGTCTGATAGACCGAATCCACGGAGCCGACGCCAATGGTTGCTTCGGTGACCTCGTGGTCGCCACAGAGCATGCGTACGGTGGCGCTCGGCACCATGTGCGTGCCGGCCACCACGTGGAAGTATTCCAGACGGAACCGCTCGGCAATTTGCGTTGCCTCATCGGTGACGATGGATTCGAGGTCGCGTTCGGTCACTTCCTTCTTCTTGGCGGCGACTTCCTTGACGTTCTGCACGACTTTGTCCAGTTGCTCGTCATTGAGCTCGTAGCCCATCTCCAGCAATTTGCGCATGATGGCGTGCTTGCCGGAATGGATGCCCAGCACCAGTTTGCTCTCGCTGACGCCGACATCCTCCGGGCTCATGATCTCATAGGTCTGCTTGTTGGCCAACATGCCGTGTTGGTGGATGCCCGCCTCATGCGCGAAGGCGTTCGCGCCGACGATGGCTTTGTTCGGCTGCGTATGAATGCCGGTGACATCGCTCACTAAGCGGCTGGTGCGCATGATCTCTTTGGTGACAATGTTCGTCGTCGCCGGGAAGCGGTCCGGACGCGTGCGCATGGCCATCACCACTTCTTCCAATGCGGCGTTGCCCGCGCGCTCGCCCAACCCGTTAATAGTGCATTCCACCTGGCCCGCGCCGCTGCGCACCGCCGCCAGCGAATTGGCCACCGCCAGCCCGAGATCGTTGTGGCAGTGCACGCTGATGACCGCCTGCGCGATGTTCGGTACGCGGGACCGAACGGTGGTGATGAGCTCGGTGAATTCTTCCGGAGTCGTGTAGCCGACGGTGTCCGGGATGTTTACCGTGCCCGCGCCGGCGGCGATCACCGCTTCCAACACCTGGCAGAGGTAATCGACATCGGAGCGTGTGGCGTCCTCGGCGGAGAATTCTACGTCGTCGCAGAGCGACTTCGCCAACGTGACGCCCGCCACCGCCATGGCCAGCACTTCCTCGCGTGTCTTGCGCAGTTTATATTCCAAGTGAATGTCGGAGGTGGCGATAAAGGTGTGAATGCGTCCTCGTTCTGCCGGGGCGATGGCCTCGGCACAGCGGCGGATGTCGCCCTCATTCGCGCGGCAGAGCCCGGCGATGATGGGGCCCTTTACCTCGCGGGCGATAGATTGCACCGCCTCGAAATCACGTTCGGAAGAGGCCGGGAAGCCGGCCTCGATGACATCGACGCCCAGGCG
>DASXVL010000800.1:0-3172 GCA_036504255.1 Armatimonadota bacterium
GCCAGTTGCTTGGTGATATTCGTTGCGGCCTGCTGCACTTTCGCCGCCTGTTTCTCCGGCGAGAGGGCGGGGCCGGCCCACAGGCCGACTTCCGGCAGCACGTCATCGAGGATACCCTTCGCGCCGCCCCACTGTTCATCGTAGAATCCGGTGGCGATGCGGTGGTTGAAGTTGAAGCCCCCGAGCATCTTCCCGTCCGGTTCCGGGGCCACGGTGTGGTTGAAGAAGCGATAGGAGCGGCGCAGTCCCTCCAGAATGGTGGGGTCCTGGCTCTCGCGATAGTACATCGCCATATGCCAGTGCGTCATGCCGATATACGAGGCGTCGGGCCCGCACTGTTCGATATAGAAGCCGGCGGGATGAGCGCCCTGCACGAAGCGGCGGGCGTAGGCGCGCGTCAACTCCAGGTAGTGCGCGTCACCGGACCCGGTGGCGAATTCCTGATACGCGGTGAGGTAATGGGAGGATTGATTGCGGCAGGTGACCAGGTTATCGGGATAGCTCCGGTCGATGATATGCCGCACGGCGTCGCTCCACACGGCGCGGACGTCGTCCGGCATCAACGGCGCGACGAGGGCGAAGACCGGCAATGTTTTCTGGCCGATGGAAAAGCCCATCATGCCGGGATAGGCGCTCTGATCGGCGTCACAGCCGCGCCACACTTCGTCCTCGCCAAGCATCATCAGGTCGCGCAGCGCCGCGGCGGCAGCCCGGTACAGCAGTTCCTTCTTGCCAAAATAGGGATTGCACGGCGTATCGAGCAGAGCGGCCTTCGCCAAGTTCTCTTCAATAGCATTGTTGCTCGGGGACGCCCCGGCGCGCATAATGCCCGGCACGGAGCGGAGACGGTCCCAACGATTGCCCGGCGCGGGTTTGCCCTGCAGATCCTGCCAACCCTCGATTGCGCCGCTCCAGTGGCTCTGCGGATCGACGTTCTGACTGCGCAGCGCGTAGGCGATGGAGGGCATCAACGCGTAGGGATTCAACAGGTTTTCGTTGCGGACCGGATCTGCCAGCCAGGCCTCCTTACGGGATGCCAGCGGCACAATCAGGTTTTCCGCCTTCCCCACGTTCTTCGGGTCCAGCAGCTTGGGCAGCAGCTCGGCGATGCGGCGCTGGAATTTGTGGCACACCACCGTACCGTCCGGCAAGACTTCCACCGAGGCGCGAATGGTTTTGGCCGCCTCCGGGGTGGGGCAGAGGATGAACGGGAAACCGGCGGCGCGCAGCAGCCAGTTGTTCACCTGGGGAAATTTGACGGTCCAGAGGGCGTCGGTCTGCGTCACCGGGATCGTCACCCACTTCTGCAGGGAGGCGTCCTCGGTACGGGCGAGCTCTTTGCCCGCCGCATCGGCGATGGTCACCAGCCCGCCGGTGACTTGTAATTCTTCGGCGTGGGGGGGCACATAGGCGTACATGGTGGCCGGCTGACCCTCCCAGGCGGCATAGTTGCCATTCTGGAACGACACGCCGTAGGCGAGGGGACGCGGGAGCGTGAGGCTGACCAGCACGTTACCCGCACCCGCGGTGATGCGCAGTTGATGCACCCCGCTGCCGTCAAAATGCAACTCGGTATCCATGAGTAAATCGCCGGGTTGCGGCTTCACCGGGATCTGCAGCGGAATACCCCACACTTCCATGTCGCCGGGACCGAAGGTATCCGCCATCTTGCCCGGTTCTACGTATTGCCAGAAGGTGAGTTGCTCCTGCGCATTGAAGGCGCGGACCATCACGCGGTCGCCTTCGGCGCGCGGGCCACGCCGGATGGTCAGGCGCGCGCTGACCGGTTTGCCATCACTGATCAGATACAGCGAGAAGGCGGGGTTGGGGAGGAACGGGCCGAGTGTCGTGGCCGCGCTGCTCGGCAGCAGGCTGACCAATCCACTAAACAGCAGGCATAACAACAGGATCGTTGATTTACGCATGGTCATCTCCTTGGGGGTACTTGTTTCGCCTAGAGTATAGCCCTCCTTCCCCGATACGGGGAGAGGAGGGCTCACGAGACCAGTAGACTTACTGGGCCTTGATGTGAATTTCCAGCGGGAAGCCTTCTTGCGGCAACGCGATGCGCAGGCAGCGCACGTCATCGCTGGTCGAGGTCTTGACCGGCGTTTCCAGCGTGGCGGTGAGCTCGCTCGGCCAGGAGAGTGTCATGCTCGACGCGCCTTTGGTGAAGGTGAAGGTGCCCTTCGCCGTGTCGAGCGTCTGGACGGCGTCTTTTTCGCGCTGTAGGATGGGCAGGTTCAGGTACGCTTGCTTGAGTTTCTTCGCCCTCTGTACCTTGACGCTCAGAATCGTCTCGTCGTCACGCAGCTCGTAGCGCCAGATGATGTCACCCTGCAGGTCCGGCGAGGCCGTGCGGACTTCGTAAACCTTGCCTTCGGTGATCCACTGGGCTTGCGAACGCTCGGTGCCGGTGTTGAAGAACTTGCCGTCCGCCAGTTCGCCCGCGAGACAGGAGAAGGTCAGGTCTGCCGGGCTCTCCACCTTGTTATATTTGGCGTTGCGGAAGGAGATGACCACGGAGCCGGTGCCGCGCGTCCACAGGTCGAGCGGCGCGCCGCCGAAACGGCCAGCCAGCTTCCCTTGCGCCCCCACCACATCGGAGAAGACCAGCCCGTAGAGCGGGCCGCGTTTCCAGGCGAATTGTCCGGGCAGCGTCCACGCGCCAGTCACGGCATCGATGGGCAGCGGAGCCGGTTTGGCGGTGGCGGGCAGGTTATAGGCGCGATAGATTTCCCAGGTCCAATGTCCGCCGACATTCGCACTCTCGGTAAAGGCGGCATCCTTTTTCGGTAGCGAATCCTTGAGCAGGCGCAACGCCCAGGCATCGTTATTCGCCAGATGGGAGAAGGTCGCCGCATCGCCGCCACCGCGCAGCGGATCTTTGATGATGGCATAGCGGCTGGCGCCCAGCGCGAATTCCGGGTAGGCCATGTAATCGCCCGGATAGCTCGGGTAGCAGAGCAAGGCATTGGTGCGGCAGTTGAGGGCATTGGGACAGGTGAACGTGCCATCAGGCTGCGGCAGCCAGTAGAAGCTCTTGAAGGTGAGGTTCTTTTCGATGGCCTTCTTAAACTTGGCCACCAGTTCCGGCTTGGCGTTGGGCAGCAGGCGGTATTCATAGTAGTCGGAGACAATGCCGTAGGCGCTCAAGTGGTCGTAGTTGCCG
>DASXVL010000801.1:0-1975 GCA_036504255.1 Armatimonadota bacterium
GAGTTGCGGCTGGTGGATAACCATATTTATCGCTTGCGCGAAAAGCTCATCAGCGCCGGCCTGGACCCCTGTCCCATCACGACCATACGAGGAGTCGGCTATGCGTTTCGTCCTGAAGAATAGCGTGCGGCTCCAGGTGATCCTCTGGGTCTTCCTGGCCATCCTGCTCAGTTGGGTCGCCAGCAGCGCGGTGTCTTACCTGCTGGTGCGCCATCAGGTGCTGGCGTTCCGCCAGGAGATGCTGGCGCACCCGGAGCTGTACCCGGTGCCGATCCCTGAACCGCGCTTCCGCTTTGATGATCTGCTGCTCGGGCCGCAAGGGATCCTCCAACGCGGCTTCTTCGCGCATCGTCCCTCGCGACCTGCCCCGCGGGGCGCGAGGGACAGCAGCGGTGAGCGTCCCGATCCGCCGAGAGCGCGTCATCAACCGCGCCCGACGCCGCCCGAGTCGCCGCTCATCGGCTGGATACTGGTCTTACTACGTCCCGGCATCGCCCTGGCGTTTGCCCTCGGCACCGGCATCATCCTCGGACGCCGCTTCACCCGACCGCTGCTGGAAGTGGCGAAAGGGGCTCGCGCGCTGCAAGAGGGTCAGTACGACTATCGTCTTCCCGTGCAGGGTACGGATGAGTTCACCGAAGTGTCGCGGGTGATGAACGACATGGCGCAGCAGGTGTCGCAGCATATCGCGCGCGTGGAGGACGACGCGAAGCGTCGCCAACAACTCCTCGCCGACGTCGCGCACGAATTGCGCGGGCCGGTCATGACGCTGTGCACCATGTCCGACGCGCTGGAGAGCGGCGTAGCGGATGACCCGGCGCGCAAGGAACACGCAGTCGGCTCGCTGGTGCGTACCTCGCACCGCTTACTGCACCTGGTCACCGATTTGTTGCAGTTGGCCAAGCTCGATTTACATGAACTGCCGATCCATCGCCAGCATGTCGAGCTGCGCGAGATCATTCGCGCCTGCCTGCACACCCACGCGGCCGCCGCCACACAGGCCGACGTTACGCTCACCTCCGCGCTGCCGAAAGCTCCGGTCAGCGCCTACCTCGACCCTGACCGGCTCACGCAAGTGCTCGACAATCTGCTGGATAATGCCATCAATTACGCGAAGGGCGCTGAGGTACGCGTCAGCCTGGAGGAGGGCGCATCAATACGCCTGGTGGTGGCAGACACCGGACCGGGTATTCCCGCGCAGCACCTGCCCTTTCTCTTTGACCCCTTCTACCGTGTGGATACCGCGCGCTCCCCGGCGGACGGCCATAGCGGGCTGGGGCTGCGTATTGCGCGGGGTGTCATCGAAGCGCATGGGGGCACGCTGGAGCTAATGAGCGAGGAAGGACGCGGGACGACGGTGACCATTACATTGCCGCAGGTCAGCGCGAAACAATAACGCCGAGACTGCGCGCGAGTTGTACGGCTTGCAGTGGGTCCATCTTCACGCCATGCAGATCGAGCGACTGCAATTGCACGTCCGTGAGATCCGCCCCGCGCAAGTCGGCGCCGCGCAGTTGCGCCTGTTCAAAATGCGCGCGTGTGAGGTCGGCGTGCCGGAAATCCGCTTTTTGCAGGTTGCAGGCGGTGAGGTCGGCTTCCAGCAACTTCACGCGGCGGAAATCCTGCTTGCGCAGATCCTGCCCGCGCAAGATGGCCCACGACCAATCCCCGCCCTCGATCGTGATGCCGCAGAGGTCAGTCTTCGATAAATCGACGCCGATCAGCTGACAACCATGCAACTCCGCGACGAAGAGATTTGCCGTGCCGAAGAGGCTGTTGGCGAAGGAGGTATCGGTATGCGTGGAATTATTCAAGCGCGCGCCGGTGAAATCGCACACTTCGAAGCGGCAGTGGTCGGTCACGCAGTCGGCCAGATTCGCGTAGCGAAATTGGCAACGCAGAAAGCGGCAGTTGCGCATCTGCGTGCCGGACAAGTCTTGCCCCGACAGCACTTCATCTTCACACGTGCGCTGAA